>NZUN01000097.1 GCA_002697205.1 Gammaproteobacteria bacterium | reverse complement strand
TGGAGAAAAATCGAATCAGGTTCCGGTAGTACTGGAATTCTATGCGGAAAATGCTGCACCTTCCGTTGAAATGTCCGCTTTACTGAAGAAATTAGTAGAGTCTTATCAAGATAAATTTGTACTGGCTAGGGTCAATGTGCAGACCAATCCGCAGATAGTTCAACAGCTCCAGGTTCGGGGGCTGCCGACCTTAAAAGTAATTTCTCAGGGTCAAATGGCAGAGAGCCTGGAAGGACCCCAGGATGAAGCCACTCTTAGAAGATTGCTCGACCAGTTAACCATGAGCCCCATGGAACAGATACGCGAGCAGTTGGATGTCTTTTTAGCCAACGGTGACAGGGTTAATGCGATTGGCATGCTTCAGAAAATTATTGCAGAAGAGCCTGGGAATTTTTCTCTTCACTGTGAGCTCTGTGATTTATTAATTATGGAGGATCGGGTCGAGGAAGCGAAGCAGATTCTGGCAGGGTTGCCAGCAGACGCAGATGGAATTGATAAACCCAGGGCGCGGTTGGAGTTCATCGACGAGGTTTCTGAATTGCCGGCTTTGGATGAATTGAAAATAAAACTAGAGCAAGATCCGCCGTCCCTTGAAGACCTTTATGCCTTTGCACTCGTTTTAATCGTTGATAATCAGATGGAGCAAGCACTAGAAACGCTGTTAACGATATTGCGGCAGGACAAAACCTGGCAGGATGAAGCTGCTAGAAAAACGATGATAAAGGTTTTTGTCTTGTTAGGTAAAGGCAATGAACTTGCGACCTCCTATAGACGGAAAATGTTCACCCTCCTGCATTGATTTTCCCTTGGTCTGAATTGGCCAGGGTGATGCTTCAAGGTTGGGTATTGGTGTCATAAACCCTATACTCGAAGTTGAAACTGTATGACGCTAGTATTTGTAAATGCAGGGTGTGTAACATCATGATTAATCTCTGTCAGGAGACGTCACTATGATCGATGGTATGTCGATGTTACTAATGTTTTTGCTTTTCGTATTGGCCGCCTGGACCGCCGTTGCCTGGTATCTTAAGGTCAAGCAGCAGGCCTGGCAGGCGACGCGTGCGCTGGAGACGGACTCAGCTGAAACACTGATCAAGCAACTGCGTCAGGACCTCGTATCAAATCAACAGAATCTTCACGAAAAGGAACTCTCCGAATCAGGGTTGCGAATCAATCTGGAAAGTGTCCAGGCAACTTTACAGGAGCAACGTCAGAGAATTGAAAAACTTGACTTTGAATGTGTCGAATTGCGTAGNGAAAATACCGCCCTGGTGCAAAAAAGTGCCGGGCTGACAGNGTCCCTGGAAGAGCAGGCGGGTAGCCACAAGGAGAAGCTTGAATTGCTCCAGCAGGCCAAGGAGCGAATGAGTAATGAGTTCAAAAGTCTTGCCAATGAGATCTTTGAATCTAAACAGACTGCATTTAAAGCGCAGAGTAAAGAACAGNTNGATAACGTCCTGAACCCTTTGAGCGAGAGAATCAAGGAATTTCAGAAGCGAGTTGAGACGGCCTATAATGAAGAAAGNAAGGAACGGTTTTCACTTAGAAATGAGCTCAAAAGCCTGAAAGAACTTAATACCAGAATCAGTAAAGATGCTATTAATCTCACTAATGCCTTAAAAGGTGAGAGTAAAACCCAGGGNACCTGGGGTGAAGTGATACTGGAACGAGTTNTAGAAAAGTCAGGGCTNGAAAAGGGCCGGGAGTATGAGACCCAGGTTTCCCTGATCAGTGAAGAAGGCCGCCGGTTTCAGCCTGATGTGGTAGTACATCTTCCAGAAGGTAAGGATATTATCGTCGATTCTAAAGTCTCTCTGACGGCCTATGAGCGATACTGTTCCAGTGAGCAGGAAGAAGAACGCNCAAATTCACTTGCAGATCACATTCGATCTTTAAGAAGTCATGTAAAGCAATTGGGAGAAAAAGATTATCAGACGCTCAATGGGGTTCGTTCACTTGATTTTGTACTGATGTTCGTTCCGGTCGAGGCGGCTTTCAGCCTGGCCGTCCAGCAGGATAATTCGTTATTCGCAGAGGCTTTTTCAAGAAATATCGTCATCGTCGCACCGTCCACTCTGCTCGCTACCTTGCGCACCATTCAGAATATATGGCGTTATGAACAGCAGAGTAAGAATGCGCAGCAGATAGCTNTTAAGGCCGGTGCATTGTATGACAAATTTGTTGGCTTTGTTCAGGACCTGGAATTAGTGGGCANTCGTTTACGNTCCGTTCAGACTGCTTACGATGATGCTCACAGGAAAATGAAAAGCGGTAAAGGCAATTTGATAGGAAGAGCGCAGTCGATGAAGGCGCTCGGTGCNCAGGCCAGTAAATCCCTGCCGNAAACGCTGCNCGACAAGCAGTCAGAATCAGATTTAGATCAGCTCTCAGATACTGATAAAGAACCNTAGGGGTGTTTTANNTGGGTNATNGGCGCCTAAGGTAAATGCCNTAAAGCAAGCGCNGTAAAATAAGCNCCCTGAAACTACCGTGGCGAACTGAGGCCAAGCACATTAATATNACNTATTGATTAAACAGATTCATATCGGCGTGGGAGTGNTTCATGGATACAAATAAGAATGCTTATTGGCAAGCCAACTTGAGATTAATGCTGGGCCTGCTCAGTATCTGGTTCATCGTTTCATTTGGCTTTGGAATNTTACTGTTTGATTATCTGAATCAGTTTAAATTTTATGGCTGGAAGCTTGGGTTTTGGTTTTCCCAGCAGGGTGCTATTTATTTTTTCGTATTGCTGATATTTATTTATGTCTGGCAAATGAATCGTCTAGATCGTCGCTTTGGAGTTGAAGAGGAGTAACGGGTGTCTGTACAGNTATTAACCTACGTTTTTGTTGCACTATCTTTCGGGCTTTATATTGCTATAGCCATCTGGAGCCGGTCCTCTTCCACTAATGAGTTTTATGTTGCCGGTGGACATGTTCACCCCATTGCCAACGGNGCAGCAACGGCAGCTGATTGGATGTCGGCNGCCTCTTTTCTNTCGATGGCGGGCATTATTGCCTTTGAGGGCGCAGACGGCGCTCGTTATCTGATGGGTTGGACCGGTGGCTATGTTTTGCTGGCTTTATGCCTGGCACCCTACCTGAGGAAATTTGCCAAGTTCACAGTNCCNGATTTCGTAGGNGATCGATATTATTCGCGGAAGGCCCGCTTAGTTGCCGTTGTCTGTGTGATTTTTATTTCGTTTACNTATATCGCCGGGCAGATGCGTGGTGTTGGTATTGTCTTTTCAAGNTTTTTGGAAGTTGATATCAATGTCGGTGTATTCATCGGTATGGCCATTGTATTTTTCTATGCCGTCATGGGCGGGATGAAGGGCATNACCTANACCCAGGTTGCACAGTACTGTGTGCTTATTTTTGCCTANCTGATACCCGCTATATTTATCTCTATCATGCTCACGGACAATCCTTTTCCTATGCTGGGNTTCGGTTCAACGGTGAATGATGGATCAGGAGTCTTTCTATTAGATAAGCTTGATGGGNTGACCTCGGATCTTGGCATGGCTGCCTTTACTGAGGGATCCAAATCGACCATAGATATGTTATTTATAACGGCTGCGCTNATGGCAGGAACAGCCGGCCTGCCACATGTCATNGTCAGATTTTTTACGGTTCCTCGGGTCCGNGATGCCCGAATTTCAGCGGGTTATGCTTTGATTTTTATAGCGCTACTGTATACCACNGCGCCAGCNGTGGCCGCTTTCGCCAGAATNAATATTATTCAGAATATAGATGGCATTGCTTATAGTGAGGCTCCAGCCTGGTTTGGAAAATGGGAAGAATCTGGATTGCTGGCGTGGATGGATAAAAATGAAGACGGCAGGATCCAATATAGAGGCGGTAGCGCATTTTCCCCGACTAAACCCATTTTCNCTGAANCCAGTGGCCAATCTGGNCAGAGGCAGTTACTGAACGCTGCCACAGCATCAGAAAACGAGCTCTATATCGATCGCGATATCATTGTTCTNGCGCACCCGGAGATCGCCAGTTTGCCAAACTGGGTGGTGGCACTGGTCGCCGCGGGTGGACTGGCGGCAGCATTGTCCACTGCAGCAGGGCTGCTCCTNGTGATTTCTTCTGCGATTTCTCATGATCTGCTGAAGATGAGTTTNAGACCGCAGATTACAGAGCAGCANGAGTTACGTATTGCCAGAATCTCGGCNGCCCTGGCAATAGCTATCGCNGGTATATTTGGGGTTTATCCGCCAGGGTTTGTTGCGGAAGTTGTGGCCTTNGCTTTTGGTTTGGCAGCAGCCAGTTTCTTCCCGGTTATTTTGCTGGGTATATTCTCAACCAGAATGAATAGAGAGGGTGCTATCGCNGGTATGATGACTGGCTTGATATTTACGTTCAGCTATATTGTTTATTTCAAATTTATCGATCCGGTTAGNAATCATGCCGAAAATTGGTGGTTTGGTATTTCTCCNGAAGGCATTGGTGCACTTGGCATGGTATTTAATTTTGTGGTGTCTTCTGTCGTTTCTAAATTTACCCCTGCACCACCTCAGGCAATACAGGATNTGGTACAAAGCATCAGAATTCCAAGAAAGGATTAAGAGGNTATGGCCAATGACGGCAGCACGTTAATCAAGGCCTACAGAAAGGAAGGCATCAGGCGGGTCAAGCTTGCTTTTACTGATATAGATGGCGTTATGCGTGGTAAATATATTAGTTTAGATAAATTTGCGTCGATCGCAGATGGAACCTCCGGATTCTGCGATTGTGTACTGGGTTGGGATGTCAATGATCAGCTCTATGATAACGCTGAATTTACTGGCTGGCATACTGCCTTTCCTGATGCAAAATATCGGCTTGATCTTGATTCTGAAATTCGTTTGCAGGAAGAAGCAAATACCCCTTTTTTTATTGCCGATTTTGTGGTCGAGGATCAACTTCATCCCATATGCCCGAGAAGCCGCTTAAAAGAAGTTATTCACAGGGCTCACAAGCTGGGTTACGCAGCTAAGATGGCATTTGAATACGAATTTTTTATTTTCANAGAATCACCGCAGTCAGCGATGGAGAAGGGCTATCAGAACCTAATACCGCTGTCGCCTGGNAATTTTGGTTATTCTGCGCTGCGAACTTTCGCCCNGTCGGATTTATTTAATGAGTTCATGGACTATTGCGAAGCGCATGGTNTCCCTTTGGAAGGCGTTCATTGTGAAACCGGGCCCGGTGTCTGGGAGGCAGCACTCAGCGTTACTGATACCCTGGCAGCNGCGGATAAAGCNGCGNGATTTAAGACGTTGGCCAAGGCTTTTTTCCAGAAAAGAGGCATGATGGCNACTTTNATGGCGAAATGGTCTATGGACTTTCCGGGTCAGAGTGGNCACCTGCACCAATCTCTTTTTCATCATGAGACGGGTCNGTCTGCTTTTTATGATTTGGACCAGGNTGATGGTATGAGCGAGTGTATGAAACAGTTTGTTGCTGGCGTGCAACGNCATATGCGATCGTTATTGGCCATCACAGCGCCCACTATCAATAGCTATGCCAGACTGGTCAAGGGTGCCTGGGCTCCCACAGCAGCAACCTGGGGAATTGAAAATAGNACCTGTGCACTTCGNGTTATTCCCGGAACGGCAAATTCTCAGAGACTGGAGTTCAGGGTGGGTTCTGCNGATTCAAACCCCTATTTGACGGCAGCGGCAACTTTAGGATCTGGTTTGCTCGGTATTGAAAACAAGCTATCACTTGATAATCCGGTAGAGGGCAATGCCTACGATATTCAGGATCAGTTGCCTGATGCATTACAGTTGCCAGGNAATCTTGCTGATGCTACAAGATTACTGGCCGTNTCAGATGCGGGACGGACAATTTTTGGTGATCAATTCGTGGATCATTACGTATCNAGTCGAGACTGGGAAGTCCGCGAATACCAGCGGCACGTTAATGATTGGCAGTTGAAACGTTATTTCGAGATAATTTAAGTTGATCAGATTCGACTCATAAATATGATTTCNATTGGTTTACTTCAAACAGACTCAGTTCTACCACATCTCCAGGAGACTCATGGAGATTATCCTGCGATGTTTCGCCAGGTCCTGGANCAGACNGGGTTAGATTTTGAACTTTCAGTATTTGATGTTGAACATGGTTGTTATCCAGCTGATCTGGATGATTGTGATGGCTATGTTATAACGGGTAGTCGAAAAAGCGTCTATGACGATGAACCCTGGATAACGGCGCTGGGGAGTTTNGTCCAGGAACTGGATGATCAGNNGAAGAANCTGGTGGGTATTTGTTTCGGACACCAGTTGGTTGCTCACGTTCTTGGTGGCAAAACTCAANCCAGCCCCAAAGGCTGGGGGGTTGGNTGTCATAAAACTCGGTTGCTTGTGCCGGTTGATAGNTCAATGCCCGATAGACNCGAATTTTCGCTATTGTCGAGTCATCGAGACCAGGTCAGTGAATTACCACCNAGGGCAGACTTGATCGCNAGCAGTCCTTTCTGCGAATACGCTGGCATGCGGATTCAAGATCATATCCTGACTTTTCAGGGGCACCCGGAATTTACACCAGCCTATGCCAGGGATCTGCTCGACATGAGGCGAGAANTANTGGGTGAGGAAACATACCGAATCAGNATCAGCTCTCTGCAACAGTCTTTGGACCGTGTGACTGTAGCAGCATGGATGATACGGTTTATCGGCGGCGAGTATTGACGATGCTTTTCACTGGAAATTGGGTCATGATNGTCACCAAGTGGTGTGCCACCCAAAGGACAGANCTCATGGTAGATCAGCAGCATAAACTGCCCTGGAAACCGGTGTGAATCTATATACCGNCGTGTTTAGGTCTGGCGATGTCAGAGGCCTTTATCAACAAGAGATTGATGAAGATTTCGCATATCTGTTCGGNNNCGCATTTGCAGAGCATTTCGGGCTTAGTGGTCGTGTTGCCACCGGCCGGGATAGCCGAGAGAGTAGTCAAGACTTACAACAAGCCTTAAATGCCGGGCTNCAGAGTGCNGCCAANAANGTTTCTGACCTGGGTTTATGTACCACTGAACTGGTATATTTTGCGTCCATGCAGGCGGGGTTCGATGCAGCCATAATGGTCACGGGGAGTCATAANCCTATTAACTCGAATGGTTTTAAATGCGTACTGGCCGGAGGTAGAACCATCGCTTTTGAAGATGGGCTGGCGGAAGTGCTTCAGATAATGGTAAGGCAGCAAGGCAGATATTCTAAAAATAGTAATGCTTACAGAACCCCACACAATAAAGCGGCCTACCAGCGTGTAAATCTTGTCCCTCAGTATATCCAATTTCTTTCTGGGCTGTTTTCATCAGAGCAGTTGAATTTCAGTCGCATTGCCGTGAATGGTTTAAATGGTACCGCATCAACGCTGGTGGGTCCGCTATCAGAAGTATTCGATTTGCCACTGGCCTGGCTCAGAAAAGAGCCTGGACCCATGCCTTTACAGGGCGCTGACCCCAGTCGGCGCGCACTCTCGGATGAAATGGCCCAGTTCATGAAGCAGGACCATTATGACTTTGGTGTAGCCTGGGATGGCGATTGTGACCGTTGTGTGTTTTATGATGAGCAGGGGAACATGCTGCCTTCCAGCTATGCTGTTGCGATCTTCGCAGAACATTTTCTGGAAATGTACCCAGGCGAGCGAATTGTTTATGACAACAAGCTTGTTTTTAATACTGAAGCGGTCATAGCACGATTATCCGGGAGGCCAGCACCGGCTTTGACGGGTTCAGCATTCATGCGGCGGGAGATGCGTGCAACTGACGCCATCTATGGAGGTGAATCTTCAGCACATCATTATTTCAGGGCATTTTCTGGTTGTGATTCAGGGATGATTGCCTGGTTGTATATGCTACAGCTGTTACAACGGCGGGAAGTTTCTCTGCAGCAGTTAGTACAGCAGAGCCAACAGGTGGCGCGGTGTACTGCGGAAATCAGTTTATCCATAGGGGATGTAAACGGGGCATTTAGTTGTATTGAAAACCGCTATGCTTCTATGGCTGATCGAGTGGATCAATTTGATGGCCTGGCCTTTTGGATGCCAGGAGGTTGGCGTTTTAGCCTCAAACGGTCAAAGACCGAAGATTTAGTGCGGCTCAATTTTGAAACCAGAGGAGCTGCTGATGACCTGTTAGACCAAGGCGAGGAAGTCCTCAGTTTACTGCGCCCGTTGGTAACCAAAGCAGACGGTGACGAGCCCTGCCTGCAACTTCAATAAATAATACCGGTTCGAAATGCAATTCTGCCCAATCAGCGATCGGCCTACCATAGCCACGCAGCGCCACGGACCCCGCCGGCATCGCCATGAATGGCTTTGCAAAGGCGGGTATCCGTCTGGTCAGAAAAAATGTATTGCTGCCAGTAGCGCTGGACACCATCGTACAGACCTTCAATATTCGATATGCCGCCCCCGACAACAATGATATGGGGGTCGACTATATTAATAACCTGCGAAAGAGCCAGTGCGGTCATTTCACAATACCAGTCAAATGTAAGTTGCGCTTGGCGATCAACTGACAACTTTGCAGCTATTTCTTGTGCGCTAAGCCGGTCACCGGTCACTTCAAAATAACTGTCTGCCAGAGCAGGGCCTGAAAGCCAGGATTCGATGCAATTCCGTTTACCGCAATAACAGGATCTATTTTTCTGGAATGGGAAAGCGCAAGCCCTGGACAGCGAGTCGAGGGGTAGCGGGTTGTGCCCCCATTCACCTGCGATAGCGTTGATCCCGCCTAGCAGCTGTTGGTTAACCGTAATACCCCCGCCGACGCCAGTTCCCAGAATGACACCAAACACACTCGGGGCCGTTTTGCCCGCACCGTCGATCGCTTCTGACAAAGTAAAACAGTCTGCATCGTTAGCAATTCGCACAGGACGTTTTAATGCGGCTTCAAGATCTGATCTCAGGTCGTGGCCATTTAGGCAGGTACTGTTACTGTTTTTCATTAGACCGGTTTTCAGCGAAACCGCCCCGGGAGTACCCATGCCCACAGGTGTTGAAGCGGGCAAGTTAGCATCTTGACTGAGTTTTTGGATCAGAGATTCCAGGGCCCGCAATACTGCCCGGTAACTTGTGTTGGGGGTGCTGATCCTGTTCTGACAAATAATATCGCCAGCTGCATTAATCGCCACAGCTTCTATTTTTGTTCCGCCTAGATCAATTCCGATTCGGGTGTTGTGCATAAAGGCTGTCGAGTTTGTAGTGTGAGCACTGGACATTGTAGATGGCAGCGATTATTGAGGCCAGTTGTATTAATCCGTTGCTTACCCCATGGTTGGTAACCTAGGGCTGATAGTGCAGTTTTAGCCAATCAGATCAGGGTCATCTTCCTGGCAGCAGGTTAATCTCACAACAGCGACAGATCTTAAAAAGCTCAGGTACCGCAGAAAGTCTGTAAAACTGCCTGGCCTGGTGCTGGCCCCCTGGCATAGGTTGTATCCAGCCATTTGGGGTCGTAGGGCTGTTGCAACACCGCCAACAGTTGATCGAAAGGTTCGAAATTACCTTTGCTCTGGGCTTCTTCAATGACCGCTTCCACGAGATGGTTTCGAGGTATACACACGGGGTTGAGCGTGTTCATTATAGATCCTGCATTAGCCCGATCGGTAGAATTGTTAAATTGCTGGAGCCAGTCCTGGGTCCAAGCCCGCCATTTTGAATTGTCGGTAGCGCTGGGTTTCCCTGCCATCACCGCCATGAGCGAGCGAAAGGCCAGGGTGTAGTCGAGATTCTGGCTTTGCAGAATCTGCAGCAGGGATGTTACCAGGTCAGCTGCTGATGGGTTGTCTGAAGACAGGCCGATCTTGCGGGCCATCAGGCTGTTGTATTGATCAGCGTATTCCTGTGGAAAGCCTTCAAGAATATTTTTAGCCAGGTCGATGGCCTCGTCCTGGGTGTCTGCCAGCAGTGGTAGCAGCGCCTGGGCAAAGGTCATCAGGTTCCATTGCGCTATCCCTGGTTGGTTCTGGTAGGCATAGCGGCCCGCTGAATCAATTGAGCTGAGCACCTTACGTGGGTCAAATTCATCCATAAAAGCACAGGGCCCATAGTCGACGGTTTCACCGCAGACTAGCATATTGTCGGTATTCATAACGCCGTGAATGAACCCGATGGCCTGCCATTTGGCAACCAGTAAAGCGATCTTTTTCATTATGTTGTCAAGCAGCGCCAGGTAGGGATTAGTTGATTCCAGCGCGCCCGGGAAGTGTCTTGAAATCACATGGTCAGCCAGCATCGTTAATTCCTCAATGTCGCCTTTTGCCGCAAAATATTGAAAGGTTCCGAAGCGAATATGGCTCGATGCAATTCTGGTGAGGATGGCGCCGGGCTCCAGGGTCTCTCTCTGCACAGGATCACCAGTGGATACAGCTGCCAGGCTTCGAGTGGTTGGAATGCCCAGATTGTGCATGGCCTCTGATACGATGTACTCTCTGAGGATTGGGCCCAGCGGTGCTCGACCATCCCCGCCTCGGGAGTATAAGGTCGGTCCGGATCCTTTCAATTGCAAATCAAAACGATGGCCCGCCTCGCTTATCACTTCACCGAGCAGGATGGCCCTGCCGTCGCCGAGTTGGGGATTCCAATTGCCGAACTGATAACCTGCATAAACCGTCGCAATGGGCCTTGATCCTTCGACAATGCTATTTCCGGACAACATGTTCAGGCCATCAGGAGATGATAAAAATTGATAACCGATACCTAATTCCTTGGCGAGAAGTTTATTTAGCGCGATGATAGAAGGAGCAGAAACAGGAGCAGGGCCTTGATGGCTGTAAAAGGAATGAGGAAGTCTGCAATAGGAGTTATCAAATTCTATCGGTTCAGGCATCACCCCATTCTACCACACTCATGGTCATCCAGATCCAGATTAGTATCAACAACCATGTACAGGAGTGATAGCAATGTTATTTGATGACGCACTAACCTTTGAGTCTTTTTCAGATCTGGAATGGGCAGCCCCATCGACGGATAATCATGGCTGCCCCTGCTGTTCTCCGGTATTTTCTTTCATCGGGACGATGGCCTTTAAAGAAGAACTGGCCTCTGTGGAATTCTGGAAGTCTAAAAACAGGGTCAATGGTCCGGTTCGTAATGCTGTACTGGTAAATGCAAAAGTATTAACAATGGATGCTAATCATTCTGTTTTTGAAGCTTTAGCCATCAAAGACGGTAAAGTCATCGCCTGCGGCAGCAGGGAGGAAGTCGCGCTTGTAGCTGATGCGGAAGCGGATATTATCGATTGTAAAGGCAGGGTCATTCTGCCAGGGTTCATAGAGCCGCATATGCATTTTCTACCCATTGCGTCGATTGGCCGGTTTGAAGATATTGGGCCCTATCGATTCACTAAGACCGTCGATGCCATTGGCCACCTTAAAAAACTTGCAGAAAATCTTGCTCAAGGCCAATGGTTGATGGCCAGACAGTTTGATCCCTCTCTTCAGGAAGGGCCAGAGTTTCTAACGGCTGATATGCTTGACGAGGTTTCCACCCATCATCCTGTTTTTGTCTATAACGCGTCTTTGCATTTTGCCTATTGTAATTCAGTAGCCTTGCAAATGGCGGGAATCGACAGGGACACGCCGGATGATCCTGCTTCTCCTTATGGTCGCTGGCAGAACGGGGAGCCCAATGGTGTCCTTAAAGGTGGCGGTGCCATGTCTAGCGTGGTGCGCTTTAATGAAGGTCAGAAGGACTATGATCTTGGTGGTGCGACGCTGGATATCTGTGAAAGAGCCAACCGCTTGGGAATAACCACCTTCTGCGATCAGGCTACCGGGTCTGTACAGGGTGTCAAAGAAATAGACCTATATAACGCCTTGGCTGCTTCCGGCAGTATGACAGCTCGGCTCAGATATTCTCTGAGTTACCGGCTCCAGGAGAAATGGGATAGTCTTGGTATTCAATGTGATAGTGGTTCGGATATGGCCAGGGTGGTGGGCTGGAAAATTGTATCCGATGGCTCTAATCAGGGATTTACGGGCCTGCAGAGGGAACCCTACTTGCATCGGCAGGACGCAGGCCTTGCCTATGTGCCGGCAGAGGAATTAACCGAAATGGTGATGGACCGAGCTTCCAGGGGCTGGGCCCTGGTTATACATGCTAATGGTGACAAGGCCATCGATAATACCCTGGATGCTTATGAGGCAGCGGCGGAATTGGGTTTATTGACCAATCTGCCGTGTCGGATAGAACATTGTTCTATCCTGCATGATGAACAGATTGATCGTATGGCTGCCCTGGGAATTTCCCCCAGTTTCCTAATTGGCCATGTTTACTATTGGGGGCATGCCATGCGTGACAGGGTTTTCGGCGAGGTAAAAGCAAATCTGCTGGATCGAACGGCCGCCTGTGAGGCCAAGGGAATCCGCTGGACGCTGCATTCAGATGAGCCTGTGACAGAAATGGGACCATTAAGATGTATTCAGAATGCGGTGACCCGGGATTTATGGAAAGAACCTGGTACAAAATTAGCCGAGCAGGAGGCGGTATCAGTTGATGCTGCACTGCGTGCCATGACCATCGATGCGGCCTGGCAGTGTCATTCAGATCATGAGGTGGGATCACTTGAACCGGGTAAATTTGCAGATTTTGTTATTCTCGAGTCAGATCCCAGGGACGTGTTGGCCCCAGACATAAGTAAGATTAAGGTTCTTGAAACCTGGCTTGCCGGTCGACAGGTTTTTGCTAGCAGTCAGCCCTCTACCACCTAAGATGAGGTAACCAGGGCGGGCACTTACTTTTTTTCGGACTTTGGCAAGGATCGCCAATGAGTTTCAGGCGGCAATGCTCAAGGCTGTTGTTGGCGCTGTCTATTGGTCATCACCATTTCTTAACCGGACTGCGCCAGTCACTCCTGTTAGGCAGGCTAGACCGAGTTAAACTGTGCCCGCACTGTTGCGCTTTGCCGACGGAAACCCTTTATACTGTGAAACCATTTAATCAGCATTGAAATTATTGTTATAAGGAGATTCACCATGAATGGTGCAGAAAGCATGTTGCAGACATTAATCAATAACGGAGTGGAAGTTTGCTTCAGTAATCCAGGCACTTCTGAGATGCACATGGTGGCGGCCATTGGTAAAAGCCAGAAGATGAAGTCTATTCTCAGTTTGTTTGAAGGCGTTTGTTCTGGCGCAGCTGATGGCTATGCGCGATTGGCAGGCAAGCCAGCGCTTACGTTATTGCATCTGGGCCCTGGATTATCAAATGCATCAGCTAATTTGCATAACGCCCGTAAGGCCAATTCGAGTGTCATTAATTTGATAGGCGATCATGCGACCTATCACAAGAAGTATGATGCACCTTTGAATTCTGACGTAGTGGGTCTGGCAAAGCCAGTTTCCCATTGGGTAAAGAGTGTGGCTACCGCCGAAGCATTGCCGAAGGATGCGGCCGAAGCAGCTGTGGTTGCTAACGAAAAACCCGGCAAGATTGCCACTTTAATCATTCCGGCTGACTGTGCCTGGAATGAGTCTGTTGCAGCCGAACCTAAACAAGCACTGCCAACAATTGGCAAGGCAGGTCAGGATGCTATTAGCAAGGCGGCTGAACTGCTTACGAATGGCAAGGTGACTTATCTGCTGATGTCCAATCTGGCGTTATCAGAGAAGGCTCTGGCATCAGCAGATCAGATTTCGCAAGCGACCGGGGCGAGAATTTTCTGTGATACTTTTACGCCCATGCTACCCCGGGGAGAGGGTCGTTGCGATATCGAAAGGTTAGGATATTTTGCCGAACAGGCCACTGAACAATTGCAGGGTGCTGAGCAGATGGTCATGGTTGGTACTAAGGCCCCGGTGGGTTTTTTTGCTTATCCAGGCAAGGCCAGCGAATTTTATCCACCCGGATGTGCTTTGCACACTTTAGCCGCGGTGACCGAAGATGCGGAGCAAGCGCTCGCTGATCTGGCGGCAGAACTGGATGCAGTGAGCAAGCCGAATTATCTAACTCTGCTCAAACCGGATCTGCTAACCGGGCCTTTGACCCTTGAAAGCCTTGCCGCCAGTATCGGTTATTTCTTGCCTGTTGATGCCATTATTGTAGACGAAAGTGCCACGTCTGGCGCATTTGTACCTGCAATGACCAGAACCACTGAACCTCATGACTGGTTATCTCTGACAGGTGGCTCCATCGGTTACGGTTTGCCGGTTTCCATTGGTGCTGCAGTCGCCTGCCCGGACAGAAAAGTTGTTTGTCTGCACGGAGATGGTGGTGCTATGTATACCATCCAGGCGCTATGGACGATGGCTCGGGAAAACCTTGATATCTGCATCGTTGTTTTTGCCAATCGGAAATATCAGATTCTGCAGGTTGAGCTTGCCAGGGTAGGGGCCCAGTCAATGAACAAGAAAACATTAGATATGCTTGACCTGAGTAATCCGGACCTTAATTTCGTAAAACTTGCTGGCGGCATGGGGGTTCAGGCCAGCCGTTGCGAAACCGCAGATGAATTCAATAAACAGTTTCAGGATGCTATGCAAACCACTGGACCTCGGCTCATCGAGTTGATGCTCTAGGCCAGTGACTAAAATAAGGGAATCAGGATAGCAATTTTGCGTAGTCATCCAACAGCGTTAGCATCTTGTCACGTGATACCGAAGGTAGCGCGATCAGTGCCCTGGATATACCGACGGCGCGAAGGCCATCCATTGCTGCCGGATCTGCGCTGGCTGCAAATACGGTGACGCTGATATCGCTGAAATCCCTGTTATGGCGGTCTGCTGCCGCCTTCATGCGAGCCATGCTGGTGGTTGCATCAAATCCCGGGCGCGCTATGGGTAACCAGCCATCGCAAAATCGAGCGACACGATCCAGGGTATAGTCTGTATCGCCTCCTAATAAAATAGGCGGATAAGGCTGCTGGACGGGTTTGGGGTAGGACCAACTGGCGCTAAATGACACCTGTTCGCTGTTGTGGCCATACTCATCTTCGGTCCACAGGCCTTTCATGGCACTCAATTTCTCTTCGAGAAGGGCAAATCGGGTTTTATATTCGGTGCCATGATGGTTCATTTCTTCTTTGTTCCAGCCTCCACCGACGCCAAACAGGAACCGGCCGTTTGACATGCGATCCAGGCTGGAAACCAGCTTTGCCGTAATCAGGGTATCCCTCTGTGGAAGCAGGCAGATACCAGTGCCTAATTTTAATTTGGTGGTGTTTGCAGCCGCAAAGGCGAGACAGACAAATGGGTCATAGGTGTGGGCATATTCTTTCGGCAGGGTGTCCCCACCGGGCCACTTCGATAATCGATTAACCGGTATGTGGGTATGTTCTGTTACAAAACATGACTCAAACCCTCTTGCTTCCAGGGCAGGGGCAAGCTCATCCATTGTTATGCTGTAGTCCGTTGGGAATATGACCGTACCAATTTGCATTTCTACCTCCCTATATAGCCGCGATTCCAGGTTGGACTGATCGTGATCTCATTAAGACATACGTGCGCTGGTGTACGACAGACGTGAACAATGAGATCACCCAGGTCTTCTGCTTGAACCATTTTTGCACGGTCCTCCTGACTGACTGGGACAGGCCGCTTATCCAATATTTCAGTTGCTACTTCACCAGGGCAGATCGCACAGGCGCGGATGCCGAATTGACAGTTTTCCTGATTGATACTTTCGGTCATTGCGTTCAGAGCGTGCTTGGCCGCTGAATAGGCACCACCTGAAACACGACTGACATACTTCCCCGCCCAGGAAGAGATATTGATAATCAGCCCATCTGCCTGCTCACGCATGCCGGGAAGCACACTTTGAGCGCAATAAAAAGCGCCATTGAGATTAACATTGATGACTTCGTCCCAGTTCTTAACGGTGATGTCCTGCCAGGATCGCTCGGTCACGTTTAAGCCTGCGCTATGAACCAGGATATTAATCTTGCCAAATTCGGAGAGAATTCTATCGGCTACGGCAAAAACGGCTTGCTGATCTGCGATATCGACCGGCTCTATTCTGATTACACCGGTCAGTTCGGCTGCCAGAGCCTGTAATCGATCCTCTCTTCGCCCAGATAGTATGACGGTAGCACCCTCGGCAGATAAGGCCCGGGCGGTTGCCTGGCCAATACCGGAGCCTGCCCCGGTTATCCAGATAATTTTATCTTTTACAACACTTAACATAGTAAGATTCCTGTGCAAGTGAGCATCATTGCTTTTTGTATGGGGGGTGGTCAAGCGCCAAATGGTCCTGCGGCTGGCTACAAGGCTTACGCAGGTTATTCCAGTTATTATGGGATGGGTTAAACTACACAGAAAGTGATTGGAGCGTTACTAGTGAAAATAAACTGGACTCAGGCCATTGCCCTGGCGCTATTTTATTCTTGTTTTACGACAGTAATAGCCGACGTAAGTAATGCTGGTCATGCCGCCATGGATTACCATCCTAGTCAAAGCGATAAGACGGAAACCTTCAGGTTAAACCGTTGGCTGGACAGCCAGTTTGAGATTTTTCTGGATTTCAGCCCACTGGCTAAAACGCGCCTTGGCATTAAGACCGACTATGGTGATCTCGATGATAATTCTATTGAAATGGATGATCGGTATGTTGCATGGCGCCTGCATAGTGTCGCTCGTATGCAGCAGTTGTTTAATCGAACAGAGCTTACCGCAGAAGGTAAGAGATCATTCGATTTATGGATACGATTGAGCGATGAGGGCCAAAAAAGTATTCGTTTTAGATTGCACCGCTATATTTTCGGACGCAGAGGGCCTCATACCAATTTACCTAATAGCCTGATTAATTATCATAGCGTGGCTAGTTTGTCAGATATGCAAGCGTATATTTCCCGTCTTCGCCAGTCTGGGCGATATCTTATGCAGGCCCTGTCTAAAGCTAGACTTTCTGCTTCAAAAGGCATTAGAGCGCCTTATTTTGATTACCAGATCGCCTTATCCCAGATTAACAGGGTGACCCAGGGAAGCCCCTTTACTGCTTCTGGAGAATCGCCGATCTGGCAGGATATTGTCAGGAAAACTAAAAGTTTGACGGCGGCAGGTGAAATCAGTGACGGTCAGGAAAAGGTGCTTCTAGAACAGGCCAGGATTGCTATCAGGGCTTCAATGCTACCGGCCTATCTATCGATCAGGGATTGGCTGGAGGCTGACCTGCAGTATGTATCGAAACAGGCGCAGGGCGCCTCAGCCTTACCTGAGGGAAAGCAATACTACCTGTATGCGCTTGAGCGAATGACCACCTTGCCATTGCAACCGGTTGAAGTTCATGAATTGGGTTTGGCAGAAGTTGCCCGAATTCAAAAGGAGATGAGCGGTATTATGACTCAGGTAGGTTTTGATGGCAGGCTTCCTGAGTTTTTTGAGTTTCTCAGAGACGACGACCAATTCTATTTTGATAATAGCGAAAAAGGCCGGCAAGGTTACCTGTCACTGGCCAGGGACTACCTGCGCTTAATGAAGGCAAGGCTCCCCGCTTATTTCGGAATTCTGCCCAAGGGGCCACTGGAAGTCCGTCGGGTAGAAGCTTTCAGGGAGCAGCCAGGGGCCGCGGCTCACTATATGAGAGGGACTACAGATGGCTCCCGCCCGGGTGTTTTTTATGTGCATCTGGCCGACATGCGCGCCGCGTCTAAGTATCGCCTGGAAGATCTTGCTTATCACGAGGGTCTTCCCGGGCATCACCTGCAAATCGCTATTCAGCAGGAGCTTGATAACCTGCCGCGTTTTAGGGCTTATCATGGCTACACGGCTTTCAGTGAAGGCTGGGGTTTATACGCCGAAAAACTGGCTAAGGATATGGGTTTTTATCAAGATCCGTATGCTGATTTTGGTCGATTGAGTGGCGAAATATGGCGAGCGATTCGACTGGTTGTTGATACGGGAATACACGCCTTCGGTTGGTCGGAAGCCCAGGCCATAGAATACGCCATGGCTAATTCACCTCGTCCTGAAACAGCGGTCAAATCAGAAGTCCGGCGCTATTTCAATATGCCAGCGCAGGCAACTGCCTATAAGATTGGCATGCTGAAAATACAGTCATTGCGGCAGCTTGCCGAATCAAAACTGGCTGATGAATTCGATATTAGTGCCTTCCATGACGTTATTTTGGGAAGCGGTCCTCTGCCATTGCCGTTACTTGAAGACAAAGTGATCGAGTGGTTGGACCAGAAGCATCATTAGTGGCTTGACCGTGGCCTAGCAGGTAGTTTACAACAGCCTCTTTGTCTAGGAGGAAATTCAGCACCTGTGGTAGCTCGCCTAGTGCGGTGCAGAGCAGGGTCCTGGGGTTTCAGGCGAATAGCAAAGCAAGGGAATAAAGGCAGGGGATTGTCCTGATGTGCAAAACCATTCGTTGAACTGGTTTTCATGGGGGTAGCAGTCCCTGTACCGGATCAAGGGGCCTAAAATCCCGGAAGTTAAGTTGCCTGGTGCTGAATGATCAAGTACAGTCTGCGTCTTAAATATGGCGCTCCCTGGTTGAGGGTAATCCTGGTTGCCGTCAAAACGTATTTTGGAGCGGATATCATGGCTGACCTGTCGAAATTATCGCTGCCTGTGGCGACCCCAGAAACGCAGCACTTCTGGGAGGGGACGCAGGAAGGCGAGTTGCGTTTGCAGAAATGTCTGAGTTGTTCAGATACCTATTTTCCACCCAGGCCCTTCTGCCCGACTTGTTCAAGCCAGGATGTCGAAGTGTTTACGGCCAGTGGTCGAGCCACGCTGTACAGCTATATAATTAATCATCGACCCCATCCGGCGTTTGATGGGCCCTATTCAATTGCTGTAGTGGAACTTGAGGAAGGGCCAAGGATGATGACCAATATAATCAATACGCCGCAGCAGCCAGAAAACCTGTTGCTGGATATGCCACTGCAGGTAGTGTTCAGGAAAGTCAGTGAGGCGGTTGCCCTACCTTATTTTCAGCCTGCCGGGAGCGCTATATGAAACGTGGAAGTATCGCGATTGTCGGGGCTGCTGAAACGACCGAACTCGGCCGGATACCTGGCTTAAGTCAACTGCAGTTACATGCAGATGCAGCGCTTAACGGTATGCGAGATGCAGGTATTTCCATGGCCGATATAGATGGGGTGGCCTGTGCAGGAGAGTCGCCTACTTCGGTTGCCCATTATCTCGGGATTCAGCCCAACTGGGTCGATAGTACGTCCGTTGGAGGTTGTAGTTTTATGCTCCATGTACGCCATGCAGCAGCAGCCATCAATGATGGTTTGTGTAATACAGTACTTATTACCCACGGTGAGAGTGGTCGCTCTAATGTTGGTAGAAGCGGCTTTCGCGGTGGTGGCGCCGCGACCCTGCCAGGTCAGTTTGAGGCACCCTTTGGCGGTATGGGCCCTACCACAAGTTTTACCCTCCCATTCCTCAGGTATATGAAAGAAACAGGAACGACTTTGGAGCAGTTGGCCATGGTCGTGGTCAGTCAGCGACGTTGGGCAGGTTTAAATCCCCGTGCTACGTTGCAGGAACCAACCACGGTCGATGAAGTGATGAATGATAGGATGATTGCCTATCCGTTCACCAAGCCTGAATGCTGCCTGGTTACCGACGGTGGTGGCGCTCTGATAGTGGTAGCAGCAGATCGAGTTGCAGATTTTCCGCAGAGCCCGGTTTATTTGCTAGGGACGGGTGAAAGTGTTGAGACACCCATGATCAGTCAGATGGCGGACTTTACGAGTTCCAGGGCCTTTAAAATAGCATCGGCAAACGCTTTTGCTGAAGCCGGTATCCAGCATTCAGAGGTTGATCATGTGATGATTTATGATGCCTTTGCTCACCTGCCATTCTATGGGCTGGAAGATATGGGCTTTTGTAAGCCAGGTGAGGCTGGACCTTATATTGCAGAGGGTAATACCTCGCCCGGCGGTGAATTACCTGTCAATACCAATGGTGGCGGCCTTAGCTATATGCATTCCGGCATGTATGGCATGTATGCCCTGCAGGAAAGTGTGCGACAGATCAGGGGTAGCGCTGCGGCACAGGTGGACGCAGCTGATATCAGTGTTTGCCATGGCGTGGGTGGTATGTTTGCTGCAAGTGGTACCATTATCATGGGGACTCAGGAAACGCTCTAATTTGGCGCTTTGAAGGTCATTTTTCAGTATTAATTGCGAATGAATCTGGACAAAACGGCCGATTGAAAATAGACTGCGCTCAGTTTGCTTTATAACGCCGGTTGCGGGCAGTACTAAGGCATAAAATTATGGTTTTTAGATATGCTCAGGAGATGCAATTATGACCACCAGACGGACTTTTATTAAAACAACAGCCAAGTTAGGTCTGATCCCGCTTTTACCGGTATCTATGTTGTCACAGGGCGCTGAAAATATTTGCACCACAAAGATAACCACCGATGACCCTGTTGCCAAGGCGTTAAGATATATTGAAGATGCAACACAGGCAGTTCGGTCGGACAAGATGGGTGTAACCGCTACCGACCAGCTCTGTTCAAATTGTCAGTTTTATACTGTGTCCACTAGCGATGCCGCATGGGGTGAATGTAAGTTATTCCAGTGTCGCCTGGTAGTCGGCGCAGGATGGTGTGCAGGGTGGGTACCAATCTGACCGGGTGGGTAAATCCCCACGATAAGCAGGGTGTGCCGGAGAAGCTACCGCGCGCGAGCTTACTGGCGGATATCGTTTAAGTCATGCTATCGCCCGATAGCAGAAAACTGCAGGGCATTTGCTGGCCTGCCATTATTTCGTGAAGTGTCGTGAAGTTGATTCCCCTGATGGGCTGTCATACCCTGCGTTAGTATAGGTTGGGTTGGCCGGGAGCATACAGTGGCATTAGATTACAGTGATAATCGCCCACAGGTGCAGACCAGTAGTGGTCTTGCTGTGGGTGAAAGAACCGGCTCTGTTGCATCTTTCAAAGGTATTCCTTACGCTGCTGCCCCCGTTGGGGGTTTACGATGGCAGGCCCCACAATCTGAAACGCATCCAGATAGGCTGATCGATGCCAGCCGTTTTGGATTCATCTGCCCTCAACCGATCTCACCTGAGCGCCCTGAAGTGCTTATGTCCGAAGATTGCCTCAATCTCAATGTCTGGACGGGAAATACCCAAAGCAAGCAGGCGGTTATGGTATGGATCCATGGCGGCGGCTTCAGGGGAGGCTCTAATCAAATCCAGGGAGAAGTGCTGGCTGAACAGAATGTGGTAGTCGTTGCTTTAAATTACCGCCTCGGTGCATTTGGTTTTTTCGCTCATCCTTTTGTTCAGGGCCCAGGTTTTAATTTTGGCCTGCTGGATCTCATTGAAGGCTTAAAATGGATCCAGAAAAACATACTGGCCTTTGGTGGTGATCCTGGCAGGGTTACTATCTTTGGTATCTCCGCCGGAGCTGCGGCGGTGAATTTACTTATGGCATCGGATGCTGCCAGAGGCTTGTTCCATGGTGCGATCGCACAGAGTGGTTATGGCACCTGGCCGCTGTTGCGTAGCCGCCTGGCACAAACGCCTGGGCCAGCCAACTTGCTTATGGACGCCCCCGACGCCGCTGAGTACGATGCTGAAATGATTGTTCAGCGGACTGGTCAGGTAGGCGTGGATCTAAAGTCCCTGCAGGCAATTCCAGCCAGGCAGTTGGTGGATGCCCAGACTGGCTTTCAATTACCCATTGTCGATGGTTCAGTGGTAGTCGAAGAACCCGGTATTCGTTTTCAGGCAGGTGCCCAGCACGCTATTCCTTACCTTGCAGGAGGAAACAGTTACGAGGGAACCATCATGCCGAGTTACCAGATCGACCCCGAAGTATATGAACAGGTCTGGAATCTATTCGATCCTCATTGGCCCATGGCTTACCAGCGAGATTTCCAGAAAAGTCCAAAATTAGCCCGGAAACGATTGTTTGGAGATGAGAGATACTTGTTGTCTGCGCTGTTACTGGCAGAATCCATGGAAAAAGTAGGCGGTCAAAGTTGGTTGTATTTTATTGATTATTTACCCCCAGCTATGGCCGGACAGATGGCGGGTAGTCCGCATGGCCTTGATGCCTGGTTATTATTTTCTGCTGCTGAAGACGGTGATTCGAAGTCAGCCGAACTGTCTCGTAAGCTACGTGTTTATTGGACCAACTTCGCCAAATTCGGGGACCCTGACGGTTGCAGGGATGACAGGGAAAGCATGACAAAGCAACGGCGCTGGCAGTCGTATCAGGAAACAGGGGAATGGAAACGCTTTACGAACGGTGATCGAGTATCAGCTGCTGAGCTTAAAGAGAGACTTGCAGTGGCGTTGGCGCGGTATCTGGCACGTATCGACTCGTTTACCCTTAAAGGTTGAAACTATGCTTTGTACGGCAGGGGTGCCTGATTAGATGCTACTGTCATTCGCTCTCCATATCGAGACCAGCCGGCGTAATCAAAAATTGCCTGATGCTGAACACTGCGGTTGTCCCACATGGTTAGCGTACCCGGTGCCCACTTGATCCTGCATTGCAGGCGGGGGTTGCTGGCGGTGTAGGCAAACAGGCCATCTAACAGCATTTTACTCTCCCATTTAGGCATATTCTCAATATGGGTGGTGAAGCCTGGGTTAACAAACAAGGTGGGCCTGCCGGTGCTGGGATGGGCAGTCACCATGGGATGGCTGTGAGCGGGATACTCCTGGCCAGGTCGTAGTTTAATTCCGTAGTGTTTTAAGTCGTGCTCTCCATCGTGAAAGGCAGTCTTATCTGCTAGCAGGGTCTGCAGGTCAGGAGATAGGCTATCGAAGGCGGCGTGCATATTCATAAACTGGGTGTCGCCACCGTCATTTTCGGGAATTTCGGTGATATATAAGATGGAAGCGGCGGGGGGCATGGAGTCGCAAGAAACATCTGAATGCCAGGGTTCACCGTTAGACTGAATTGCAGAGGGTTTGATATCGATTATGAAAGTTTCCGGATCATCTTTATTTAGGCCGTTGCGTTTTGAAGGATGAATATGCAGCTCTCCGAACTGGCGCGAAAACTGTTTGTGCTGCGCCCGGGTCAGTGTTTGATTACGAAAAACCAGAACAATCCGATCAACCACGGCGTTATAAATTTCGTCAAACTGTTGGTTGGTTAAACCGTTCGATAAATCCAAGTCTTGTACAATTGCGCCGCAAGCTGGCGACATTTCAACAAAATTAACTGGCTTATGGGGCATAAGTTATTT
>NZUN01000096.1 GCA_002697205.1 Gammaproteobacteria bacterium | reverse complement strand
ACTCATTGGCATTGCCCGGGCGCTGAAACCGAGTCACCAAGGCTTGAAGTCTGATTTCCGGCGCATCTGTTTCAAACACCAGCCGGACACCGCTTGGCATTCGCACCATCACCGAGAGCATGGCTGGCAACTGTGGTTTAGTCCAATCCGGCAAGCGTCTTGGACCTACCCCTTGTGGTCTGTAATCGAAACCCATTGCACCAGGCATGGTCACAGCTCCAGATGTCAGTTCCTTTCCGCTGAATTTCATTGCTGATCCCCTGATGTTGTGTTGCAGCTTTAAGCTGTCTTACAGTTTACTCGCAAATTGCTATTCGTTGCTGACCTGAAGGCAGCTGGTAAAGCGGCAATAATTCATTTCTCGCCCATGGGTACCAAGGTCGAACCATGTCACGCATCTCCAACAGCTTCACTGGTTATCATAAAAGCAATATTCCCGGGCAGATATAGATCCAGAAGGTGCGCTTGAGCCATGGTCCTGCAACCCGGAGACACGCCTGGAACTGATCCGTCATCTACCACCTTACTGTCTTTAAACCCCAAAATCTGTGCTACAAGAGAACCGCTAGCAGGAAGATTCTGCATTGATAACACGGTAATATATTACTATGAATGAACCTCTCTGGATTTTTGGTTACGGCTCAATTATATGGAAGACCGAATTTCCATTCATCGCGGAGTCTATCGGTTGCCTGCAGGGCTGGGTTAGACGCTTCTGGCAGGCATCCCTTGATCATCGCGGCATACCAGAAGCATCAGGGCGCGTGGTAACACTTGTCCCGAGTCGCAACAACCACTGCTGGGGAAAGCTTTTCCTGCTGGAGCCACAATGTTATAGCAAAGTCATTGAAGCTCTGGATCATCGGGAAAAAGGAGGTTATGAACGAATGCAAGCGAATATCTTGAACGCCTCTGGCGACATTGTGAAAGCGGTTACCTACTGGGCACCGAAGCAAAATGATCACTTTCTAGGTCCCGATAGCCTCTCTGCAATGGCCAGGCAGATTAGCAGAGCCCAGGGGCCAAGTGGGAGTAACCGGGACTATCTGTTTAAACTGGAGTCTGCACTGCAGACCTTGGGGCATCCAGACAGTCATGTCACGATTCTGGCCAACAAAACCCGGCAACTGCTAGACCGATCATAATTCCAGCATTGCATGACTGGAAACCTTTGTTAATATGCGGAACGAAGAACAAGGAACATACCATGAACCTGATAAACGATATTGTCGCCCTGTCTGATGAGATGCAACAATGGCGGAGACACATTCATGCCCACCCTGAACTCGCCTTTAAAGAATACGATACAGCGAGTTTTGTGGCTGAAAAATTGCAACAGTTCGGTCTTGAAATTCACCAGGGTTTGGCAGGCACAGGCGTTGTCGGCAGCATAACCAGAGGTGGAAGCAACCGGGCAATTGGCCTGCGAGCGGATTTAGATGCACTACCCATTGAAGAGACCAATCAATTTAGTCACCGATCAAAAAAACCAGGCATCATGCATGCCTGTGGCCATGATGGGCATACCTGCATGCTGCTGGGTGCGGCCAAACATCTTGCCCAGGCAGATAGCTTTGAAGGTACTGTTCATTTTATTTTCCAACCGGCAGAAGAGAACGAAGGCGGCGCCCGTACCATGATCGAAGATGGTCTGTTTGAACGCTTTCCCGTGGAATCCGTCTTCGGCATGCACAATATCCCGGGCATGGCAGTTGGCTCTTTTGCTATCAAACCCGGACCCATGATGGCAGCGTTTGATGTATTCGATATTAAGATAACGGGCACAGGCGGTCACGCCGCCATGCCTCACCTGGCTATCGATCCCATACTGGTCGGCACAAAAATAGTTGAAGCCTTCCAAACCATAGTCTCCAGGACTATTAACCCACAGGAACCCACTGTATTGAGCGTAACTCAATTCCATGGTGGGGATGCCTACAACGTTATTCCCAATGACCTCGTCATATCAGGCTGTACTCGCTGCTTTTCTCAAAGCATTCAGGCACAACTCGAAAGCAGCATGAAAACGGTAGCCGAGGATATTGCCAGAGCCCACGGCGCTTGCGCCGAATTTCGCTACGAGCGACGTTATCCGCCAACTATAAATTCTGAGCAGGAGGCTGAAACTGCACGCCAGGCCGCCGCACAGGTTGTCGGCAGCAGTAATGTCCATGACCCTAGGCCGTCCATGGGCTCCGAGGATTTTGCTTACATGTTGCAGGCCAAACCAGGAAGCTACATCTGGATAGGTAACGGTGATGGTGAAGGATCTTGCATGGTCCACAACCCCGGTTACGACTTCAATGATGAAATCCTCCCTATTGGTGCCAGCTACTGGGTACAACTGGTCAACAACATCCTGCCCAGACTAAGCGCTTAGTGGGCGAACACAGTGGCTTATATTGAACACCCTCTGGGCAGGACCCATTACACTAAGAAAGGCCCCAACAAAGGCAAGCTTCCCGTTATCTGGTTACATGGTGGCCCAGGCGGGATGCACAAACCACAAGGTGAACAGTTTCGTCTGGCAACTGACCGTACGGTCTACAGCTATACCCAACTAGGCTCAGGCCGAAGCAGCGAAATACCGCGCAGCAAGTGGAAAATCGCAACTTTTGCAAAAGAACTCAACTATCTGGTCACTGCCTGGGGATTATCGAATTTTCATCTCATGGGAGGGTCCTGGGGCAGCAGTCTTGCAATTGAATACTATCTCCGATACAAGGGCCTCGGGGTAAAGTCTCTGGTATTGCAGTCACCGCTGATATCCGCTTCTGACTGGCAGCAGGATGCTAACAGGCTAAAAAAGCAATTACCCGCTGATGTACAGAAAGTCATTCGCTATTGTGAGGCCGTTAATGCAACCGATGCTGAAGTATATGAGCAAGCCGTGGATTTATATTACAGTCGACATGTATTGAGAAACGCTAAAAAAAGATTAGCCGCAAAAAAACGGAAAAACCCGAAAGGTGCGGAAATATACAAATACATGTGGGGTCCAAGTGAATTCACAGCCACGGGTACCCTGAAAACATATAATCGGTCAGAGCGCTTAGATGATATCCTGGTGCCTACCTTGATTGTCTGCGGTGAGCATGATGAGGCAAGTCCGGCAACGGGCCTGAAATACACAAAGCAGTTACAGCAAGGTGATTTTGCGTTGGTAAAAGGCGCCAGCCACTCTATATGGGACGAAAAACCTGCCAGACTAGCCAGTATCATTAAGCGGTTTCTTAAAGCAGTTGAGGCCTGAACCAGCCCAAACTGCTTTTGTTTTCTGACGCGTTAGAAAGTCATGACCATCATGCAACACCGAGGCATAGTCAGTTATTTACCCGCGGTACCCGCGTACCCTCAGAAATGGACCCGCAGCACCTGTTCATTAGCCTTTGCCTGCCACTCGACACACTGACAGTTTACCTCGTATAGTGCTCCTTAAAAGATAGGAATGAAGCAAAATGAGACTAAACAAAGCAAGGATTTCGCCGCTCCAGGAAGAAAATTGGAACGAACAGCAAAAACAACTGCTGGCTCCTCAGGCCATGCGCGGCAAGGTACAGAATATATTTCTAACCCTGGCTAATCACGAAAAACTGGCAAAACGCTGGATGGTATTTGCAAATCATATATTGCACAAATCTAGCTTGCAGCCACGGCATCGGGAAATTCTGATTTTAAGAATTGGCTGGTTATGTCAAGCCGGTTATGAATGGGGCCAGCATGTCCTCATAGGCAAGGCCTCAGGTTTAACCGATTCCGATATATCAGCCATCAAGGAAGGCCATCAAGCCAGCAACTGGGACGATATCGAGGCGCTGCTGATCAAGGCCACCGACGAACTGCATCAAGACGCATTTGTATCAGATGCGACCTGGAATGGTCTCGAAAAAAGTTACTCACAAGAACAGTTGATGGACCTTGTGTTCACCGTTGGACAATACAACCTGGTATCCATGGCACTCAACAGTTTTGGCGTTCAGGCAGAAGACGATCTGCCAGGATTTTAGCGCCTTGTGGTTCTGTCAGGATTCTGGCCAGTTTCAGCTGAACCTACTATTAAGGATCTAAATCATCCAGATTAACTGTTTTATCAATCTGTGCCCAGGCTAATTTAGCCATGTTAAATGCACCCGCGCCTGCCGCTTCTGCGTGTTGACTTGCGGCTGTACCATCCTGAACCCGTCGGGCAATACCCTGAAGAATCGCTGCCATTTTGAACATATTAAAGGCGAGATAATAGTCCCAGTTATCAATACCAGATCTTCCGGTTCGCTGACAGTAAGCCTCAACATAGGCCTCCTCGGAAGGAATTCCCAGTGCTTTCAAGTCACTACCCCGCAAAGCGTCCCTGTAAGGGCGACATAAATAAGCGAAATCTGCCAGTGGGCACCCCAACGTACTTAACTCCCAGTCCAGAATACCGATGACCTCTGCTTTTTCCTTGTGCATCATCATATTAGCAATCTGTAGGTCTCCGTGTACCACAGTACAATCTGCGTTGGCCGGAATATTTCCCTGTAAATACTCGATCAATTGGTCCATATAGGGATTGGCGGTTGTCTTAGTATATTCGTATTGTCCGCCCCAACGATTCAACTGGCGGGCAATGTAATCTGAGTGTTTGCCATATTCAGATAAACCAACTGCTTCAAAATCCACCGAGTGAAGTTTTGCAACCGCGAGATTAGCAGCATCCCAGATATCACTCCGATCGGTTTTAGAATAGGGTCCATGGGTGCTGTCCCATATAACTCGACCATCCAGATATTCCATAATGTAAAACCAGGTGCCAATAACAGATTCATCAGTACACAAGGCATAAGTTCTCGCCGTTGGGACATCTGCATTCTGCAACGCGGTCAATACCCTATACTCTCGGTCCACGGCATGGGCAGATTTCAGCAGTTCTCCAGGTGGCTTTCGTCTGAGCACATACTGCTGATCGCGACCGGTCAGCAGGTAAGTCGGATTAGACTGCCCTCCGGCAAATTCCGCTACCGACAGGTTTCCACGAAAGCCAGCAACGTTAGCAGCCATATATTCGGTCAAGGCGGCTATATCTATCTCATGACGTTTCTGAACTGCTATGGTCCCTGTATTATCTTCAGACTTGAAGTCGGTCATAAATGCTTCTCCTGATTCATTTTCAGCGGATATCATCCATGTCAGATTATCATGTCGCAGCCTCCTACATCAGGGCTTTTGCGAGCGCTGTGTTATGGTTGCACATCCACCCATAGGATAACATCAGACTGGAAGGCATGCTTTTGNAAGCGAGCGAACAAAAACTACAGNATGAATTTAAGGTGGGTGGTCGATACGCCAAATATGTACTTGTTGTTCTGGTTATTGTCTNCATCTTCAATTTCATCGACCGACAGATCCTGTCAATCCTTGCCGAAGACATCNAGGCAGACCTGGGTATTTCAGATGCCNAGATTGGNTTTCTCTATGGCACTGCCTTTGCTGTTTTCTACGCTGTATTCGGGCTCCCCCTCGGTCGTCTTGCCGATACCTGGGTCAGAAAAAGTCTCATNTCCATCNGACTGCTGTTCTGGAGCGCAATGACGGCGCTTTCCGGAACTGCACGCAGTTTTCAGCGCTAGCGATTTATCGAATAGGTATGGGTATTTGTGAATCCAGCGCAACACCCGCTNCTTTTTCAATGCTTGCCGATTATTTCCCTNCGCNGTTAAGAACGACGGCACTTTCAATTTACTCCAGTGNTGTTTNTATCGGCTCAGGAATAGGTATATTCCTCGGCGGCATTATCCTGGACAGCTAGCACAGCGCCTACCCGGACGCCCTGACTGCTCCCTTGGGTCTAAAAGGCTGGCATGTGGCTTTTTTTGCAGTGGGCCTACCCGGTATATTAATGGCAATCTGGGTTTGGACATTAAGAGAACCTATTCGGGGTCTGAGCGATGGACTCATAACGCCNGTCCATCCTAATCCTTTTGCTGCCGCCGGGACTGAACTCACGGCAATGCTGCCTGGGNCTCATTTTTATCGATTGTGGCTTTTTGGTGGTGNTCTNAGGGCCCTGNTGATTAACCTCATCGCTCTGACTCTGATCTCTTCACTGGCCATTTTCCTGTACCAGATCAGCGGCAACNCGATCCANTGNACAGCGCTCGGTATTGGTGTGTTCGCTGCTTTTTCCTGGGCTCAATCACTTCAATTGCGTGATCCNCCTNCGTTCCACCTGTTATTCAATACATTTACCCTGCGCTGCGCTGTCATCGGCTTCCCATCCATGGCTTTTATTACCTATGGCATCGGTTTCTGGTCTCCACCATTTTTTCCGCGAGCACATGAAGTCAGTGCTTCAGAAACTGGAACCATCCTGGACCTGACTGCGGCTATCGGTGGATGGAGCGGTGTCACCCTTGGTGGCGTACTTGCCGACAAGCTCCGTGGCTGGTCACCGAGAGCCAAACTCTACGTCAGCCTGGCTTCTGTTGTTCTATCTGCTGCCACAGCACTGGCCTTACTGGCAACAGATGACCCCACTACCGCATACTGGCTTAATGCCGTATTTGCGGTCACCTCACCCATGTGGGTAGGACCCGCAGCGGCGACGGTTAATAAACTTGTGTTACCCCGCATGAGGGCGATTGCATCAGCTTTCTATATAATGATGGTCACCTTCATAGGGCTTGCCCTCGGGCATTTACTATGGGAAAAATAAGCGATTTCCTTTATGCCGGTGGCTTATCCACGGATAAAGCGCTGACCCAGGGAATGACCTGGAGAATATCCATGTATGGCCTGGCCGCAGTTTGCATGCTACTGGCGATGCTAAGGGTAAGCGAGGATCAGAAAACAAGCGCAAGTCGCGCTGAACAATACGGCGAACCCGTTGGGATCAATGCCTGAAAACCAGATAATCAGGCTGGGCGGACCTGGTTCAGGTTATCTAATTACTCAACCTGCCAGGTATGTCCTTCCCTCAGAAGTAAATTCAGATCAGCAATGCCTTTCTTTGCCCGAACTGTACCGATCTGTTGATAAACTGAATCGACATACGATTGTTCGGGCCGACAGTACAGAACCCCTATAGCTTCTGGGAAATCTGGGGTTTTCAGCTCTGCAAGCATCTGAGCAAGGGATTTATTGGTCTCATCGTGAACCATTATATCGCCCTCAGTGACACCATCCTCGCCCAACGTTACCACTTCGAAGCTCAGTGTCTGGGCATTAAGGCGCAGACCTTTCTGCCTGTCAGCACCAAACAGCAATGGTTTACCATGTTCAACTACCAACCGGGTTTCTGCAGCTGTCTTCTTGTCCTTAACATAATCAAAAATGCCATCATTGTAGACGGGACAATTCTGGTAGATCTCTATGAAAGAGGCGCCTTTGTGCTCATGCGCTCGCCTTAATAGCGGTGTCATGTGCTTGGTATCTGTGTCAATCGTTCGGGCGACAAAACGGGCCCCGGATCCCAGAGCAAATGAGCACGGATTCAAAGGCATATCCACGGACCCGTCAGGTGTGGAAGGAGATCGGGTACCCAGTTGAGAAGTCGGCGAGTACTGCCCTTTAGTCAGGCCATAAATTTCGTTATTAAACAGTAAAATCTGTAAATCAATATTTCTACGCAGGACATGCAACATATGATTGCCGCCTATACTCAGGCCATCTCCATCACCGGTTACTAACCAGACATCCAGCTCCGGATTAGCCAGTTTTACCCCAGTGGCAATGGCCGGCGCCCTGCCATGAATAGTATGAAAACCATAGGTATTCATGTAATAGGGAAACCTGGAAGAGCAGCCAATTCCAGAAACAAAAACGGTATTTTCTCGGGTTACGCCGAGTTCGGGCATCAGCCTCTGCACGCATTTCAAAATCGCATAGTCACCACAACCTGGGCACCACCTGACTTCCTGATCAGTAGCGAAATCCTTCAGCGTTAATTTTTCCGGCGCATTCATTTAATCTTCTCCCAGCAGGGAATGGATTGCATCCACGATTTCTCTGATTTTGAAAGGCTGCCCAGAGGTCTTATTAAACTGTTGCATCTCGATCAAAAATTTTGACTTTAATACCTCTACCAGCTGCCCGGTATTCATCTCCGTCACCAAGACCTTTTTGTAACCTTCCAATAATTCACCCAGGTTAGCGGGAAAGGGTAGCAGATATCTGATGTGGATATGGCTTACGTCCGAACCACTTGCTCGGCACTGTTTTACTGCCTGATGTATGGCACCAAAGGTAGAACCCCAGCCGACCACCACCAGTTCTCCCTGAGTACCGCCCTGGCTAACTGCCTGCTCAGGAATAAAGCGATCAATGCCATCAATTTTTGCTTTCCGAACAGCCGTCATTTTCTGATGATTATCCGAATCATAAGAAATATCACCTGTTTCAAAATCTTTCTCAATCCCGCCTATGCGATGCTCGAGTCCGGGCGTACCGGGCTTCGCCCAAACCCGCGCCAGGGTATCTTCATCCCTGTTAGCGGGAGTAAACCCTTCGGGATTGGTTTCATGGACGACATGAAAGTCCTGGTAATCATTCAAATCCGGTATGATCCAGGGTTCTGATGCGTTCGCCAGGTAACCATCGCTAAGTAACAGTACAGGTGTGCTGAATTTCGTTGCCAGACGAACAGCTTCGATTGCCACATCAAAACAATCACCCGGCGTAGACGAAGCCAGCACGGGTAAAGTCGTATCGGCATGCCGTCCGTATAGGGCCTGATATAAATCTGATTGCTCGGTTTTAGTGGGCAGGCCCGTGGACGGTCCGCCACGTTGCGTATTAACAACCACCAGGGGTAATTCTGTAGCACAAGCCAGAGAAATCGCTTCCCCTTTTAGAGAAATACCTGGGCCAGAGCTAGAGGTAATACCCAGAGAGCCCGCAAAGGAAGCTCCGATTGCGGCACACACAGCTGCAATTTCATCTTCAGCCTGAAAAGTTACCACATCAAACTCTTTGTGTGCGGATAAGGTGTGCAAAAGCGACGACGCCGGCGTGATCGGGTATGAAGCAAAGGTTAATGGGATATTGGCAAGTTGCCCCCCGGCAATCAATCCTAACGCCATCGCTTCAGAGCCCGTGGTATTTCTATACAAACCAGGCAAAACGTCTGCTTTTTGAATCTTATAAACTTCGATTCCTGATGGTAGTTCAGCGGTTTCCGCAAAGCTATTACCTGCATTCAAGGCAGCGATATTAGCTTTGGCAATATCTTGCTTCACAGCAAATTTTGCGTTCAGGTTGTCAATAGTAGTCTGCTTATCGCGATCAAACAGCCACATGACAAGACCCAGGGTCCACATATTTTTACAGCGTACTGCAAATTTGTGTGAGAGCCCAAAAGGCTCGACCGATGCAATAACCTGTTTGGTAATATCAATGCTTATCAATCGATAGGCATCCAGGCTACCATCTTCAAGCGGATTAGTGGTGTATCCCGCCCTAGCTAGGTTTCTATTGGTAAATGCATCCTTATCAGCAATGATTAGGCCGCCTTCCAGCAAATCCTTTAGGTTAGTTATAAGAGCCGCGGGATTCATTACCACCAGAACATCTAGATCATCGCCGGCGGTAGTTACTTCATCTGCACCAAAATAGATCTGAAAAGCCGACACACCAAAGGTCGCTCCCGCAGGCGCTCTAATTTCAGCAGGGAAATCGGGGAAAGTCGCCAGGTCATTACCATACAGTGCCGTTGCCTGCGTAAAATTACTACCTGTTAATTGCATCCCATCACCAGAGTCACCGGCAAATCGAACCACCGCTGATGAAGAACCAGGGGTAGGATCCTCTCGAACCGGAATACTTTCAACAACTGACATAACATTCCTCTTCTAAATTTTTTATGACACTTTTCATACCACTTTGGCCATTACATATTG
>NZUN01000095.1 GCA_002697205.1 Gammaproteobacteria bacterium | reverse complement strand
ACATACCGCGGAACAGATCGAAGCCTACATTGCTGCCAGGATGCCTGCTAGCTGAGGTTTGCGCAGCACAGCTGCATACAGGAAAAACAACCGGATAGGACTGCAAAATGCCTGCGCAGTCTTATCCGGTCTGCTGAAATACCGGCCAATAATCAACCAGTGCGTTGTGTCTGAAGGGTAGCAGATCACCAAACTGCAGCATGACATGTTCACTCTGGGTTGGCCTGAGAAACATGTAATCATCCACCTGCAGATCCACATTCAATGACGTGGTCACCGGACTCTGATTGGTGCTCTGGTACAGGGGGTCCGCCGTGCCGCTGGGGGATACCATGTGCGCTTTCCAATAACCGCCGTAGATATAGTAGAGCCTGCGCCTATTCGGGTCCCATGCCTGCAGGGGCTGGGTAAACCAGGGGTCCCCCGGAATTTTCAATTCATCATATCGCTTTAAGATAGGTGTCGCTATGAATATAGCGGGTAGATTGTCAGTCAAGTGGTAAGTATCGAAATCAGTTGGTTTGACCACACCCGAACCGGCTGACAGATCGTTCATCACGGTGTCTCCGGGGTAAATCCCTAGGGTGTGACTGCCCGCACCATTGAAAGTAAGACCCTCTGGATCAATCCCGGCAAACCTGACCTGCTCTATGAAGCCCTTATAAATCGCGAGGACATTTTCCACCGCAGGATGTTTTAATGTTGCCTGCAGGCCTGTCAAATGCGGCTCATAGCCCATCAGGCCAGCAAGTTCCAGATGCGTAGGGTCAGCTGTTAAGATGTCCAGCAACGAGGCCATGGCTACCGGTTCTGGTAATCCACCTCGGTGCAGGCCGACATCTATCTCAAAGCTAACCCGGATCTTTATTCCCAGACGATGGGCCAGTGCCTGGTACTGTAGCAGCCGTTCACGACTATCGATCAACCACTGCACTTGGCTTTCGGGATCAAAACGCGTTTTCTGGACTTTCTGATAAAAAGTATCGACTGCGTTAACCGGTAAGGGCTTACCTAACAGGCAGTCTGCATTGGGGAAATTTTCTGCTATCGCATTTAGAAAAGGCTGGTGAAAAACCATCAAGGCATTGGTTTTTGCACGAGCCATCACATATTTAAGCAGTTCCACCGATGGTAGTGACTTAACCACCACTCGGTAGGTTTTGCCCGGCCCTACGGAACCTGCAATATTATCGATATTAGCGTCAACCCGGTCCAGGTCCAGCAGCATAACTGGCCTGCCAGGTCCATCGAGCTTCAGCAGGTGATTCAACCCTGAAAAATAGGGATTGTGCGGCCCACCTGCTACGTCGGGACGCCATAATAAAGCAGANGTGCCCGTCACCAGNGCAAGACCAGCGCCNCCCAACAACAGTGATCGGCGCTTCATAGTGGCTCTCCAAAAACCTTGCTGAGATGCGCATTCAACAGTCTACCCTGAGGATCCAGCTGTCTGCGCAGCGCGGTGAATTCATCAAAACGTGGATATAACCGGGTTAGCTGCTCAGAGCCTAACGAATGGATTTTACCCCAGTGAGGACGGCCTCCATACTTCCAGAAAATCGGTTCAATCAAGTCAAAATATGGCCGGTAATCCTCGCTGGCAACTCGATGGATGGAAATAGCAGCGTGGTCTTCATGGCCTGAGCTCATGCCCAGCATAGTGTCATCACGGCAAACGTATCGATACTCGAGGGGAAACACAACATCCACCGCCTTATCTATGATCAAAGCCAGGATCTCCTGCAGGCATTCAGCGCCCGCTGCCACAGGCACAGAATATTCCATTTCGTTAAAACGGTTATTTCTGATATTGGACAGGATTTTATACGAGGCATCCACTCTTTCGCTGGGGCCAATCTGCTCTGCCAGGGCATTAATAAGAGGACGACGCAGGCTCGGTGGCACCAGCATAAAACCCTGCATGGCAGTATCAAATGCAGCCTCTTCTTCAGGTGACACGACCGGGTTATTGATGGCTTCATCGGTCTCATCTGTCGCCAGAGCCATGGAATAATCAGAATGGGTCAGCGGAAATAACTCAAAATGCCGGTGCGAAGACATGTGGGTATCAAAATTCTCCAGCAGTGTTGCGGTCTTTTCAACCCAGGTGGTCTGCTTTAATCGATAAGCTNGCCGGTTCTGAATGGTCATACGGCTGACCACACCTAAAGATCCTAAACTGACACAGGCTGCAGCGAACAGGTCCGGCTGTGAAGCTGCACTGAGATCGCGAACACTGCCATCGAGCGTTATCAGCCGCAGGCCGGTGATATAACCTGACAAGCTCTTAAACTGAATTCCCGTACCATGAGTTGCCGTGGCAGTGGCGCCCGCCAGCGTCTGTCGGTCGATATCAGGAAGATTGAACAAGCCCTGTCCTAACGATTCAAGCAGAGGTCCCATGTCAGCCAGTCGGGTACCCGCAGCAAAAGTAGCTGAATGAGCAGCTTCATCATCACTCAATAACCCAGTAAGTTGATCGATGACGATTAAGTGCCCGTCGGTTGGCACCAGCGGTGAGAAAGAATGACCCGACCCGACTGGACGCAGCGGGCCGGAGGATGTTGCCATAAATTGTGCCAGCTGATTCTCGGTGGCAGGTGAAAACCTGCTCTGCGGATAAGANACCTCGGCCCCGGACCAGTTCCGCCAGGATAACGATTTACCCTGCGCTAATGACATGGCCGGTAAAGTAGCGCCGTACAGGGCGGCCAGTGCCGTGCTTCCCAGAAAAGTTCTGCGGCTTATTTTGCTCACTTTACCTGCCCNATCATGAAACCAATCAAAGCCGAAAAATCTTCCTTCTCGCAGGCCATGCAATAGCCCAGTGGCGGCATATAATTAAAGCCTTCAATGGTGTGAGACAACAGCACGGAATTTCCCTTTAGCACCCTGGCTTGCCATTCCTCAAAGTGTCCCAGNCGCGGAGCCCCGCCATTACCACCAACATGACATAAAGCACAGTTTTGTCGCCATAATCGCAGCTGATTTTCAGACAAGGCCATCGGATGCCGTTGNTCAACGTCGCTGGAACCAGCCACGGATTGAGTTAAATCGCTGACATCTTCTTTGCAGCCAGTCACAAAAAAAACCAACAGCAACAAAATGCTGGTTATCCAAACTCTGATCAACACTTTGATTGTACTCCTGTGTGAAATGGCAACCTGATAAGTTCTGTATTTAAAACTAACACCATTGCGGTTAAAACAGCATAACCCTATCNAGGNTGAATCACCTAAATCTAATGAATCGCCTCGGTTTGACGAACATCGAGACCAGGGGCTCTGCTGGTCTTGAAATCAACCAGCCAGTCTAAGCGGAAATACCTGAATTAAAACTGCGNTTTACCGCCCAAACCGGGTCATCTGCACCATGTTCATAACGCTGCATTTTTGAAAAATAAGTCANACTATGCCTCGGTCAGCTTCGCTCAGCCAAGATTTCTTCAGCGCAACTGATTGGCCTGAATTACTTGCCAGAACTTTCATCGCCAAGTAAGTTACCAGTGCAGCCCAACCTAAATGAGGTTACAGATGGTGCAATTACAGAANCTGACAAAAACCGCCAGTGCAGAGGACATCAGGAACGCTATGGACTTAGATGGNGCCTGCATCCTGGAAGATGTCATCAGCCACGCAGAGGTCGACCAGCTCATGACCGAACTCATGCCCTTCGTAGAATGTACCTCCTATGGTAAAGACGCCTTCACGGGAACCCTGACCCGGCGAACAGGTGCCTTGACTGCAAGGTCACCCGCCTGCAGGCCACTNATAACACATCCGGATATCCTNAAGGGGGCGAACGAATTCCTACTGCGGTTTACCAAAAAAATTCAACTACACCTTACCCAGACAATCTATATAGAGCCAGGCCAGGGTGCACAGCTACTGCATCGTGACCGCTACGCCTGGGATAAGCATCTGCCCGCATCGGTCGAGCCACAATTTAACACCATCTGGGCGCTCACCGATTTTACNGCTGACAATGGAGCCACCCGGGTCGTACCGGGCAGCAACAAGTGGCCATGGCAGCAGGAAGCCAAAGCCGNGCAGATCTGTCAGGCTGAAATGACCCGGGGTTCTGTGCTGCTCTACTCCGGCAGTGTAATTCATTCCGGCGGTGAGAACCGGTCTGACACTGCCCGAATGGGCCTTAACATCACTTACTGCCTGGGCTGGTTACGACAAGAAGAAAACCAGTATTTATCGTGTCCCCCGGACATAGCTCGTACCCTGCCNNACGACCTCCAGAAACTTCTTGGCTATACCCACGGGAATTACGCTCTGGGTTATTATTCAGATCCCTATGCCGAAGGTGAACTGGGCACCGACATTCATCCGCCAGAGCATGCTGTGGGCTCACGGACAAAGGCTGACATTGACACTTTCAATCCATANACATAAACCCNGCCAAATTCGATTGAGGAAAAGCAAATAAATGTACCGATTTCTGCGTAAAGATAACCCAACTCGCCNGTCAGGNGCAGGCAGCANCTCCTTGTTTCTACTGGCCCTGGTGTATTTGTCCTGCCTGACACAGGCAAGCCCAGACAAGACCGNAAATGCCCTCTTGATTCAGGCGGATTTTGCCGGCCTGGTTATGACCGGGGTCGCCTACAGTGTCAGCCGGGATCTGGACATCTACAATGTGCGCCCGCTGATTCCTCTTTATGATATAGCCGCAGCATCAGCGAGTCTTGAGTACAATGCGCAGACCTGGCCTGCTGGAACTGTGTTTGTTTCGGTNGTGGATCCTGGTGTAGGCACACTACGTAAGTCCGTAGTACTAAAAACAAAAACCGGCCTGTTTTTTGTAAGCCCGGACAACGGCTCATTATCCGGTCCAGCTGACGCCTATGGCATCGAAGCGGTCAGGGAAATTGATGAAACCGTTAATCGCATCCCAGGTTCCCAATGGTCCCATACCTTCCATGGCAGGGATGTCTACTCCTATACCGGGGCCAGGCTCGCGGCCGGCGTCATCAGCTACAAGCAGGTCGGCCCTGAACTAGCCGCTGAGGTGATTAGGCTAAAAGTGACCTCAGGTAGTTTCGATGACGGCGTTTTAACTGGCTACGTTGCCGGTGGCACAGGTCGCCTCGGCAATATCTTTTTCAATATCGACAGAGCCCTCTTTGCTCGGACGGATGCCGAATACGGGGATCAGTTTTCGCTGGAAATCCATCATAACAATAAAACGATATGGCGTGGCAGCCTGCCTTATGTGCGTTCTTTTGGATCGGTTGCTGAAGGCAGTAATCTACTGTTCATGAACTCAAGTGGAGCCTTAAGCGTTGCCATCAACCAAGGCAGTTTTGCCAGCACGCATAACATTTCATCCGGAATCGACTGGACTGTGCGGTTGCAGAGAAAATGAGCGGCCNGATACATCGCGNGGGAGCTTTGCTGGCCTGCTGGTTAGTCCTGATAAGCGCGCCGCTCAGCTGGGCCGGTCAACTNGCAGGGAAACACTTCGAGTCAACTGATACCTGGATTGAGTCACGTGCAGTGAAAATCCCGGTGACTCTGGTGGTACCTTCAGACATCAAGGCAAGCCCTTTTCCACTGGTTATACTGCTGCATGGTCATGGCGGTACGCGCCATGAGGCTGGCGGCTACACCCGAGTGGCGCAGGGCATCGCCAAGCACGGTATCGCCTCCATTCGTATGGACTTCCCTGGCTGCGGCGANAGTCTGGAAGGCTTTGAAAACAATAATCTGGCTAATATGATCGCAGATATCCAATCGTCCAAGGCGCACGCCCTNAGNGCCCTGAATATTGACCAGAGCAGACTGGGTTTGCTGGGTTTCAGCATGGGCGGACGCCTGGCGCTGACTTTGGCCACAACCGANNCNGACTACCNTGCCATCGGCTTNTGGGCACCCGATGCTGANGCAGGAGANGCAAATATTCGCGAATATCTCGGCGGCTCAGACCGCTATNAGCAAATGCGAGCCACTGCAAGGGCCCAGGGNTTTGCTCCTTTTACAACTTTCTGGGGGCAGGACCAAAAGCTGGGCTATCAATGGTTCACGGATATGGAAGCGTCTAAACCAGCAAGCTCAATCCATCATTATCAGGGGGCGCTTTTTGTTCTTTACGGCGATCTGGATACGATTGTCAGGCCAGAAATTTCCAGAGGCGTCATACATAAAGCGGTTAATGCAAAGCCAGCTATCGAGCATCAGNTAACCGGTGCAGACCATGGTCTGGGGCTTTTTAATGATGACACNGTACGATCAGACGAGGTAATTCAAAGCACCATACATTTTTTTGCTGAACATCTGTAAAGCAGTCCGCGACATCAAGCTTACGCGAAAACGTCCGCCAACAAGNGCTTAATTGGCAGAAAGGAAACACTGGNNGGGTTATAACGCTGCTCGGGTNCTTGTNCAGGTTTACNGCTNCAATCTNGNGNNAGANTCGNCTGGCCAACGGGCTAAACCAAAAATCATCTAAGCCAGCAGCCCAAGGGCTNCACAGATGTCAGCCTGCAGGCATCAGGCTTTCCAGATACAGCTCTATCTCCTGAGTCGTTCGCACAGCATCTTCGGCGACTGCACCGGTTACCAGGGCATCATCACGAAAACCAAACAGGTATCGTATTAACAGCAGGCCATCACTGAGNGCTAGAGCCTCGCCGTTGTTGTCGATATCCAGCTGATCCGCTTCACCCTCAAAATAAGTTTCGATATCAGATCCGGATGTTCTCTGNCCTGCCGATGCCACTGCGCCGCTCACTAATGACTGACCCGTAAAACCAAACAGATAACGNATCAGNANCAGCCCGTCCGACAGAGCCTCGGCCTTGGTATCCGCATCAGCGTCCCAGGAAAAGCAATTCAAGCAACTAATGAGTGACAACGGATCAGTNCCATCCANTAACTCCTGCTGGTCACTGATTCCGTCATTGTCATCATCGAGGTCCTGATTATTACCGGTAAGATCACCATCAGTATCAAGGTGTTCGCTGGGGTCCAATGGCAGATCATCGANTTCATCTAAGACGCCATCATCATCGTCATCTGAATCACAGGCATCACCATCAATATCACCATCGGTATTGACCTGGTCAGTATTAGCAGTTAAAACACAGTTGTCGCTGTTGTCACCAACGAGATCACCATCCGTATCGGACGTTTCCAGAGGATCATCAGGAAACGCATCCTCTGCGTCGCTTATACCATCGCCATCAGTGTCCAGCGGTGCATTCTTCTCCGCATTGACCAGATCAATAAAGGTACTCATATTGGCATATTGTGCTGAACTCGAGGACAGTTGCACGCCACCACCATGGTTCAATCCTCGGGCATTTTCGAGGACGGTCTCGCCTTCTGCAGGATCTTCTTCAATGAATGTACTCAGCGTCTCATAGTTTGTCTGCTGGGCGTTGGTCTGTGTGCTTGTCAGGTAGGTCAGACCGGTGGACTGTGCCTGACCGCCTACTATGTGGCAGGCAATACACTTCCCCTGGATGATGACCGAGATATTTTCGTTAAAGAAGGTTTGTGATTCAGGTAGATCAGCAGCGCCGGAGAAAACCGGGTAAACGACTATTAATATCAGCAGCAAAACATGCCTAAATAACGACCGTTCAGTTTCCAAGCTTCCATATTCCATGCGTTCGTATTTCATGAATGACATGATCTTATCCTGAATACTGTCAGCGAGCCCTTCAGCAAAACCCATTTTCGGGTATTGCATTTTCTCTGCCTCGCCGCACTGCTGATAATAAGGTGCCTGTAGGGTATTCTCAATAGAGCAATGACTGACCTGACCGCGATGCCGCATCCGGTTACCGGTAACCCGCTGGATCACAGCACGTTAACCGCCAAGATTGCCGTAACAGGATAAATCTTGATCAATGGCAAAATAGGAACAGCCACTGTTGTCAAGCCAGTCAATTGCTTNCTGCCGGTCATAAAGCANGGCGATTGAACTGATAGAACCGGCCACAACGGCTTGCTGGGCGCTGACACTGACACTTAACAAACTATCGACCGGCCATCCTGTGTGTGGGTTAATCAAGTGGCTGTACCGTTTTCCCTGCAATTCAAAATATCGCTCATAGCCACCACTGGTAGCCAGTGCCATGTCCTTAAGATAGATAGTCGCAATTGCGGACTCTTTCTGGATTGGGTGTACAATACCGATGGGCCAGGCGGCACCTGCCCGCTGAGCACCAAAGGTGACTATGTCACCNCCCAGGCTCACCAGCGCTGAACTTATACCTGACGATTTGACCCGCATGGCAATGGCATCAGCAGCATATTCTTTTACCACGCCACCAAAATCAATTTCCATGCCAGGTTCCGGTAAAAATACCTCGCTATCCGTTAAATGAATCTTGTCCCAGCCTACTAAGCGGGTAATCTCCTCNAGTTCTGCCTGTCTTGGCAGGGTCTGCCGATCCTTATNCCATACCTGCCTCAGTACNCCCGAGGTGATATCGAATAACCCNTGGCTCTGCTCATAACAGACGCCTGCATACTGCAACAGGCCGGAAGTTTCCGGGTCAATAGGCGTTGCTGCTACACCAGCTGAGCGATTGATGNCTGAGGTCACACTGGAATCCAGGTAACGGGAATATTTCTGCTCGAAACGTGCTGCCTCACTGATACAGGTTGCCGCGGCATGCTGCGCTATAGTGGCACTGGCCGCAAAAAGCCGTAACTCACAGGGGCAACCCATGGCGTGAAAAGACGTTGTATAGAGCTGCATCTGCTACAGTTTGACGTCGAAACCGAATGACAGCAGGCTGAACCTCAGCAACCCTGGATGTTCCGCTCTGCTGGCATTCANCCCATAACCGGCAGCGCTTAGGTAACGCTCAAAGTTCACGCTGACTGACCAGTCTCTCTGGCTGAACCTGCCCTGCAGGCCAAAGGTGACAGCACCAAATCCGGACAGCCGGTAATCGCTGGATTGAAACACTGNCTCGGGTAAACCATAGTCGTCTCCGCCAACATAGAAGTCCGCCTGATTCTGGCTGTAATAGCGAACACTGGGAATCAACTGAAACTGATCAGTCAGGTTCTGATACCAGGCACTACGCAGGGTGTGNGAGCCGATCCCGAAGTCATCGTGGTAATAACGGTAATCCAGATGCAGGCTACTGTCAGAACGATGCATGAACCGCCTGTAACGAAAATTAATCGCTGTTTCNAGCCGCTGTCGCGGTCTGATATCCCGTAACTTGTAGGGGTCAGACAGGTAACCGTTATGCTGGGTTACACTGAAACCAGACTGCAGCACCGAAGCCCGATTCAGCACCTGTGTCCACGCCAGCGAAAATGAAGCGCTTCTCCTGGCCTGTTTCAGGGTCCGGCCAAAACTCAACGCATCAGAAGGTTCTATTGAATCAGTGGAATAACTCANGCCCGCCGCCAGGGTTGATTGCCTGTTGTTAAAATCCCATTCACCATTAACGGCCATAGCGGTTGCATTGTAATCGTTTTCTTCTGAACGAGTGANGCTGAAGCCCAGACTGGCGGTATCAAAATAGCGCGTTATGCCAAGACTCAGCTCGTTTCGCGCTTCCTCAATAGTCGCGCCAGACATCACCAACTGGGTGTTTGCNCCGACTACGGAGACCGTTCCCCAGGGAGAGGCCCCACTCATAGACTCGTGTGATAAATCCAAGGCAAGGCCCCAGTCTCGACCTATAGGCGTAATCAGGTAAAATTGATTGATATTAATATCGTAACGCTGAACACTGCCTACCAGTACACTTTGNGGATTCTGATCCGATTCCCGATAGGCCGTGGTACTAATACCGATTTCAACNTGGTCNGGCACACTCGCAGAGAAGGCNNGCAACGNCAGNGCAGCACTNGTNAATGCCATCCAGGGAGAAGGCTTAGCCGCCTGCGCCATCAGTTAATTACAACCACAACCAGCCCCCGCTACTTCACTGTCGCCGGATGAGGCTTCATTGCTGAAGTAGACCTGGCTGTGTAGTTTTGCCTGTAACCGGTCNGGTTCGAGTTGCATCTCAGGACGAGCCAGCAGACCCCGCTGCCAGGGCTGGACAGTCTGACAGCTANACANCNNNANNATAATGANAAAAAGCAANNANNTANTCATNTTAGTTNAGNAANNCNTTGATATAGCTNCNNATTNNNTCCATATCACCNTNTNTNAAACCNGTGTGNATNTTAANTATTTTNCCCTGCTGGTCAACAATGAATGCACTCGGCATNCCCGTTAATTGGTATTCNGCGGCGACATNGCCNGCAGGGTCTGCNAGAACGGTGTAATTGACGTTATATCTTGCGAGAAAGCGTCTGGCTCGATGAGCTTCCTCATCGACATTAATGGCAACCACCTCAAACTTATCCGAATTCAAATCGGCCTGAAGTTGAATCAGCTGGGGAACCGAAATCTGGCAGGGNCCACACCAGGACGCCCAGAAGTCCAGATAAATCACTTTGCCCAGGTAGTCAGAGGATTTNCTGACTTCTGTCTGGTCAAATATCNGCAGACTAAATCCAGGTGCTATCNTTCCTTCATTCAGAGCAAGCCCAAAACCCGGGCAGACTGCCAGGATAATCAAGCAGAGCAAGTTCTTTAANTNNATCATCAGCNATCCTATGCATTGGTGCTGGTCAGTGTAGTATGAATCTCCTTAACTTGCCTACCTTGAAGATCAGGCACAGGACTCAGCAACCCTGGACATCAGGCAGGCACAATCTNCNCAGGCCANGCAAACTACGCAANCCCTATCTGANNTCAAGGGTGTACTTGATCAGAAAAATCAGNGANTATTGATAAGCCACAGTCCGGCCTAATTCAGGGGACTGTAATCAACTTTGTNGAAACGAGGTTTCCCGTGGTCAGCAACANAGCAATACATCCAATGGATTCAATANAGGTTCGCCAGCTGCGCTTTGACTTCGAGCAGCTAGACCGCAGCGATCCAGTATGGAGTCGAAGTTGCCCTGATTTTTCTATATTTATCAATGCTNTGGGCATTCATGTTCCTCATTTTGAACACTTCCTGGTTTATGTCATGCGCCAATATAGCCCCGATCTTAAAGANGCGAAACTGTCGGAAGATGTCACCGCCATTATCGGCCAGGAAGCCCATCATGCCTTTAACTTCATTGCCTGGACCAAGAAACTCTCAGGCCATTATGCTGGCCTGGAAGACCTTGATAAAAAATCAAAAAACTATTTTGAGCGGATCACAGCNAAGGGTGACAAGAAGTTTCAGATAGGTTTTACGGCTGGATATGAAACTTTTACCTTTCTCGGTGGCATGATTATCCTCAATCGCTATGCTGAACTAATGGCCGATGCAGATGAAAACCTTCGAGCCCTATGGGTCTGGCACCAGGTCGAGGAAGTAGAGCATGGCGCCGTCGCCTTTGANTTTTACCAGGCTTTTTACGGNGAGCANGAATGGTATCGCCGCTATATGGTGATGTACGCGTTCCTCCACATAGCGCTGGAAACTTACCGTGCTTTCAAAATTATGCTGAAAAGCAGCCGCTTCGGCNTCAGAAGGCGCNTCCGCGCCTGGAAATTCTTCGTTTCCTTTGCCTGGGACCTATTCAGCGCATCNCTGCCAGTTTNTGCAAGAAACTACCATCCGCGCCATCACCCAATCTGTAACCANAGGCAGAACCCNATAGCGGTGGCCTGGCGTGAAATCNATGACAGTGGCCAGGATGTAACNACCCTAAGCCAGGAGACTATGCGCCGCCTGACTGTCTAAAGGTNATAGCCAGGCTAACAAGAACTAAAGATATTGAGCCTACTAACAAGCTATCCATAATGAGCACATTAACAAGCTAAAGGTAACAAAATGACCACACAAGAAAACAACTTGGAAAAGTTAACCCAACGAGTGATAGCCCATGCCATGCTGGTGCTGCTGATTGGTCTCATCGCCGGTATCTTGCTAATATTTTCACTTCTGGATGCTGTTACACTCTGGCCACTGCCAGCCTGGCAGGTAGACATACCCGGGAGCACGCGAGGCTGGCAAGCNGCGCACGTCGGCGGCATCCTCAATGGTGTCATGATTGCCTGTCTAGCCTTGCTCATGCGTTACCTCGATATGGCAGGAAAACGAGCATTCTGGACGGCCTGGGGCCTGCTTATTACCGGCTGGGCCAATACCATTTTTTANTGGGCGGGAAACTTTTCCTCAAACCGTGGCCTTTCGGTCTCAGAAACACCTTTTGGCCCAGGCGACCTGATGGGGGCAATCGCTTATATTGGCGGTGGCTCAGGTATGGCCTTTACAATTGTCGCCGTCAGTTTTATCGGTCTTNCTGCTTTCGATAAATCAGTCAGCAGTGAAGATNAATGAACGCGCTACACGCCCGTTATTTTTTTNACCGGCCCTGTCTGACCGCCTGGCGGGGAAATTAAGCGAATCTGTCAGCAGACGTAGGGCTGAGGCTCTGGCCATCAAATTCACCCCAGAAGTCAGCAAGTTTCTCTGGGTTTTCTCCTTTGGGCCTTCTTCTGTTATACCANTAATCAGAGGNGTCGCCATCCAGGCAATGCACCGCGCTCTTTCTCCAGACGTCAAATCCTTCCATTACTCTAACGCTCGCTGGGATATACCGCAGGGTCAAGCCACAACGATTACGACTGGAGTCATTGGCATCCGAGCCATGCAGCAACAGATCCGAGTGCAGAGATAGCTGCCCTGCTCGTAATATGTTGATAAAGCGATCGGTATACTGATCTGGGTTTAAGACCTGTCTTCCTAGAACACGGCTACCGTCTAGAGGCTGCATTTCATGGACCTGTGCCCCCGACAAGTGACTGCCGGGTATGAACTGCATGGCGGCGTTTTCAGCGTCAGCATCATCAATTGCCAACCAGGCAGTCACACTATGACTAGGCGTCAGCGGCCAATACACAGCATCCTGATGCAGCGGTACAACCTTGCTGTCGCCAGCGAGTTTAGCAAACAGATGTGAGCTCCAGCAGACTAACTCAGTTCCCAGAATATCCTGTATTAAAGCTAATATCCTGGGCTCGACCACAAGGTCATAGAGTCTCTGGCAGACTACATGATAATTATTGATGGAGTATGAATTACGTTGGTCTCCGGCCCTAACAACCTGCGTCACTAACTGTTCAATATAGTGCTGAAGCTCACTTGCTTCCGATTCGGTAAAGATGCTTATGCCGGATAAATAGCCATTTTCATTGAATNNCTGCAGCTGNTCACGACTTAANGTACGGNTATTTTCGATATNCACCGGTGAGAACTGAAAAANTCGATCTNCCANNGTNNTNGGTTCACGACTCATACNNTACTCTCAGGTCTGTTATCCCGGACATCTTANCAAATGNNCATNACNCAGTCCACNGNNGTTAACTTGATCTGGNATAATNNCCAATGANCANTGCNNGNACGANTGAGCCNGNNCNNGNNNAAACTGCTCAAATACTTCGCCCCAGTTCAGCACCCGCATGAATAGCACTCATAATACTGTTTCGACCACGCACATCACCGATCATATGAGCAGTTGGGCCATTACCCTGCAGCGACTGCCATAATGATCGATTCGGCTCGTTATAGCCTACGAAAACAACGGTTTGTGCGGAGATACTGCGACGGCGATCTGTAAACAGAACACCGATNTCAACTTTATCGTCATCAATCTGTTGTAAGTAATGCCCCCCTATAAAATCAAAATCACCACCGTAAAGGCGCTCCCGTGCTGCCCCTGCGGTCACAGGTGGATAAGGCAGACTCTCACCAATCGCGTTATGTCNGGATACCAGCGTAACCGGCAATCCTTTAGCCAGCAGAACGTCACACACTGATATTGCTTCAAAAGAGCCTGTATCATCGAAAACAACCGCAGGNCCCCGCAACTNGGTAATCTNCCCGAACCCGAGCAGGTCCCAGGATGAATAAACATGCGACTTGTCAAACCCCAGGATTGAAGAACCCGGCATTGCCAACTGCATGCCATCGGTTCTAGGCATTGTGCCTGTCGCCAGTATGACCTCGTCTGGCGCAATTTCTGCTATTAATTGTTCATCCACATAGCTGTTTAAGTGGACATCAACGCCGAGGCTTTCTATCTCAGCGCTTAACCAGTGCGCGATAGCGCCAATATCTGCTCTCCCTGGCGCTGAAGCTGCCATCAGAACCTGACCGCCCAGGGACTTCATTGCCTCATGTAACGCGACCTCATGGCCTCTAAGCGCTGCTGTTCGAGCAAATTCCAGACCTGCTGGGCCACCACCGACCACCAGTAGCTTTTTACCGAGCCGAACANGATCATTCGGCTCAAAGCTGAGCGCCTGTTCCTTTGCTGCAGCAGGATTAACCACACAGCTTATTCTACCTTGGCTCATCAGTTGCCCGACGCAGCCCATATTAGANCCGATACAGGGGCGGATTTTGTGTTCCTGCTGGTTACGGGCCTTTTTCACTAACTCNGGATCNGCAATCAANGCTCGGACCATGGATACCATGTCGGCTTCTCCGCGCTCGACAATCGCACTGGCGTGATCAAGACTCATAATACGGCCAACCACCATNGCCGGTTTACTGATATTCGGGGTAATCAAGTTGTTTGCCGCCATTTCCACGCCCAGAGGATCATCTGCAGGCGCAATGAGCTTGTGAAAGCGCCAGTAGGCACCCATGTGCATGGAAATATAATCCGCAAGGGGGTCTATGGCGGCTGCAATCAGCGCATTATCCTCGGCAGCCAGTCCCTCTGGCACATAATCTTCGTTAGGAATTCTGACACCAACGACAATATCATCACCTACCGCTTGTTTGACCGCAGCAATGACTTCCAGCANAAATCGCATGCGGCCGGCCAGATCACCACCATACTCNTCGTTGCGCTTGTTCAGGGCGGGAGAAAGAAACTCGTGAATCAGGTAACCACTGGATGCATGGATATCCACGCCATCTAAACCACAGTCACGAACCCGCATCGCCGCCGTTGCAAATCCCGCAACAACATCATCGATCTGTGTTTTGGTCATCTCCAGCGGCACCACCCGACCCATAGGGTTAGGGATGGCGCTGGCAGACCAGGCTTCAGCAGTTGCTCCGCCTGCNGCCCCCTGATGATAAAGCTGAATAAACAACTTCATATCGAAAGGCCTCATCCTGTCAGCAATTTCACTTAGAAAGGGTCTGCAACGATCTGAATACAACTCAATTCCGCTCGGCGCACTGGCGTGAATGCCGGTCGCCTGGAGCGTTGACATAGCGACACCCCCCCGNGCTCTAGCCTCATGGTAAGCAATAAGATTCTCGCCGGTCAAGCCGGTGCCATGAGGAGAACGGACGATACGGTTCTTGAGGACACATTGACCCACTTTCAGGGGCTGAAACAGGTTCTCATAGTTCGCCATCGATTTTTCCTAGCCTAGCCTTACCTGTTTATAACACGTTCTATTTCCAGAGTAATTTTGTTTTGATAGTCTTACCAAGCTCAGGGATGAAACATGGATATCAAAGGGAAGGTCGCAATTATTACCGGCGCTGNGTCAGGAATTGGCCAGGCNACTGCTTACGCGCTGGCAGATGCCGGTGTAAAAGCCATCGGCATGGCCGATATCGATGGTGACGGATTGCTTGTAACCGCTACAAGCGTACAGCAACGCGGCGCAGAATCATTTACGGACATTATCGANGTCAGCNGCAGTAAACAGCAAAGCAACTTCTTCGAAGCGGTCGAAACGCGTTTTGGCAGCATCAGCATCGTTCACAACAATGCGGGTACTATCTGNGGCGAACCTATCTGGCCAGAAACGCCTCTGGACAGAATCGAAGCCGTCATCAAGGTTAACCTGCTGGGACTCACGATTGGCAACAGACTAGCAATTGATGCCCTTAACAGAAACGCCGGCGGGGTCATCATCAATACAGCCTCTACCGCGGCCCTGGGTCCTATGCCTGCAGACCCCATCTATTCCTCGACAAAATCAGCAGTTGTAAACCTGACCCAGGCTTCCGCCCAACTGGCGGCAAGCCACAACATTCGAGTCAATGCAATCTTACCGGGTATGGTTGATACGGCCTTTATTAACCGTACCGGTGATGGCAGTGCACCGGCTGCATGGCTGGATCCGGTGCTGGCAAATACCGTTTTGTTAACAGCTGAGCAGATTGCCGATGCCGTTCTGACAATCATTGCGGACGACCAGCGATCGGGCGAATGCCTGGTCATAAACAACCCCGAAAGCAGACGCGGTGGCCCCCTGGTCCACCGCTTGCGGAACCCAGCAGCATATTACCAGCACATAGTCGACAGCTTGAAATAAGCTACGGCCCTGGCAATGAGCCGGAGGTTCACCGGACAACATCAGGACATTGAAGGTTCTATGCTGTCACAGAGGCTACTGACCTGGATACGAGGAATGCTCCGGATCGCTACCTAATCTCGCACCACTTGTGTATTGAGTGCCTTAACAGAAATTCTGAATTGCAAGTGCAACAGGTTAAATTCTGCTCTTGGAATAAAACTATATCTAAATATTTAATTATTTTAAATCAATATTTTATAGTACATTTATAAACAGAAACTACAGTCAAATATAATCCAGCCGCGCGGTAAAAAATCAGATAAAGCGCTTACGGGATTCCCTCCCGCTTCCTGATAGCCGTTCAGTCACCCGTGAAGACGGGTTTGCGTTTTTCCAGGAAAGAGGCCCGCTGCTCCTTCTGATCCTGGGGTGACTTACGCGCGAAAGACAAGCCAAAGATCTCATTTCTTAAGGCATGCTCAAATTCAAGGTCCTGGTTGAGCTGCAGAACCCTTTTAGCCGAACGAATTGCCATAGGCGGCAGACTGCCCATCTGTTTCGCCAGATCCTGTGCACAGCNCAACAACTGTTCACTACTAACCAGGCGATCCAATAAGGCCAGTCGATAGGCTTCGTCAGCATCAACGTTCCGACTGGTAAAAACCAGGTCTGCTGCTCGACTGTAGCCAACAATACGCGGTAGAAAAAAAGACATACCACTATCCGGGGACAGTCCCCGTTCAGCAAAAACCGTCTTAAAGCGTGATGTCTCACAGCCAACCCTCAGATCGCAGGCCAGGGCCAGNCTCATGCCCGCACCAGCGGCGACACCATTTACCGCAGCGACAGTGGGAATACCTATTTTATAGATATCAGTGGCGAGACGGCCAACCCAACCTATATCATCCAAGCGTTCATTCTGACTTAATTGGCCNNGCTTGCCAGCCGATGCCGGCGTGAGATCTGCTCCTGAGCAAAAGCCTCGACCTTCACCGGTAAATATGGCAGCTCGAATGTCATCATTATTTTGAATGACCGAACAGACTTCGTGCAGTTCTTCCCTTAAAACATCATTTAATGCATTGAGCTTCTCCGGACGCTGCAGTGTCACTCTTGCCACATGNTCGTTAGCCGTATATTCCAGCGTTTCATAAGACATCTTTTATCTCCGTTTATTAATGCATNATCAAAGGGTCATGCCTTAGCCAGCCAGCTTTACTCAGACTGCATCGAGTCGCCTCTAAAACTGNCCAATCAAGNCTGGGTAGCTGCATATTTCCTTAATTTCTCATCCAGATAGGCAATGGATGCTACCATTTCAAACCTGGGCACGGCCGCATGCGGCCCTGGATTGGCATGCANGGTCTTGGCCTTTGATCCCAGCAGGTTAAACAAGGAAAAACAAGCATCCCTGGGTACAATCTCATCATCCCACTGGACCAGAAAACGGACTGGACAGGTGACCTTAGGGGCCAGCCGGGCAAGGTCTTGCTGATTTGGGCCCCAGTCCCCCATCAGGCCAAACAGAGCCAGTCTAATCCGTTTATCAGTAGCCGTAACCGGTATCCCCATCATAGTGCCCATTGAAAGGCCCCACCATGCAGCNGCCCTGGCTCCCATCTGTGCTTCAACAAAGTCCAGGCAAGCCATCCAATCCTTTATAACTGTTTCAGTACCACCGGCACCATGCCACAGACTGGCAAATTCATTAACGCTCTGGCTACCGTCGCCCTGCGCACGTTCCCCATGGCCNGGACCATCAATTGACATTGCCGCTATGCCGCGCTGAGCCAGAAGTTCCACCATAGCTAACAGATAATCGACTTTTTTGTGAGTACCCCCACCGTGGCCCAGAAGGACCAGAAAATCGGCGTTACCCTGTTTAGGCTGCCAGTAAACGCCTGGCACCGAATGGCCATCAACATTAACTGTAAAACCGCGCTCCAGCGCGTGTTCAATCTCACCATCTTTATCATTCCAGGCCATGCTGCCCCCCTCTCGCGTTGAGTAAAAAAAACCTTCTGGCTTATTTATAAAACCCAAAGCTAACATAGAAATCCTTTACCAGTACAACCACCTGGCAGGTAAATAAATCGTGGCTACCCTAACGGACAACTGAAAGAACACTCGCAACGAATCGGCTGGTTACCAGAATAGAGGATTCGATGTAGTATTATGCCAAGCGGTAGGTAGGTGGCACCCAGTCCGTGGTACCCAGTATGTGGTACCCAGTACGTGGTACCCAGGACGCAAGACTGCCTGTCGCTCCAGCTCATATNAAGGAGGCCATAAGTGACTGAATTTATCCGCACACCAGCGCAGAACTTTGAAACTCTCGCTGACTACCCCTTTGCAGAAAACTTCCATCAGTGGCAAGACCTGAAAATGCATTTTATCGACGAAGGTCCCAGGGATGGCCCGGTTATGCTTCTGCTACACGGCATGCCCACCTGGAGTTACCTTTATCGGGACATGATTCCCCTCCTGGTAGATGCCGGTTATCGTTGCATAGCTCCCGATCACATGGGTTTTGGCAAATCCGATAANCCAACCGATATACATTGGTATACCATCGCTCGGCATACCGAGATTCTTACATCGCTGCTGACCCAGCTGGACCTGCGGCAAATAACCCTGGTGTGTCAGGACTGGGGAGGCCCTACCGGGCTTGCGCAGGCTGCGATGATGCCGGAGAGATTTACCAGGCTGGTTATCATGAACACCTGGTTGCATCATGAAGCGTACCAATATTCTGATGCCATACAAAATTGGGTAAGAAACTGGCAGGACGGGGGCTTGTTTGCACGACAGCAGCCCGACATTGGATTACTCATGATCCTATCTGCAGGTCTTGCTGACCGGGATGTCATCATNCCGGCGTTGGTTAATGGCANTTTGCCGTCGCTAAGTACGCAAGCGCAGACCATGCATGATGCCTTCCTGGCGCCTTTCCTGGGATTGCCTGATCAGGCCTACAATGGTTTAAGGCGATTCCCACTTTCAATCCCCATCAATAGCCCTGACAATGGTAATGCGACTGCCCAGTCCCACCACTACAAGACCCTGCTCAATTGTAAACAACCCGTTCACTTTATATGGGGTTGTGCTGATGATGTCTTTAATGAGACGTGGGGCAGAAAATGGGCAGGCCAGATGCAGGCCAGCTTCGATCCCATTCCAGCAGCAGGTCACTTCCTGCAGAATACGCATGGAAGCCAGGTGGCCGAACTTATCCTGAGCAGGGCCAAAGCGNGTTAACCTGAAGCAGCAGGCAGAAACAGCCAGCCCGCGGCAGATCATCACCAGCCATGGCCTACGGCAATAGACATGCCCTCTATCCCTGTATAGACTTGCCGTCCGGCCCCACAAGTTAATGATCGCCCATGCTGGATTTGACAGCGGAACAGAAAAAAAAACGCAGGTCACTAAAACCACTGGCAGCACTTGTTCCTTTCGTCTTACCCTACAGAGGAACATTGGTGCTGGCCCTGATCGCTTTGTTAATCAGCTCTGCTGCGGTACTGGCCATGCCGTTAGCAGTCAGGGAAGTCATAGATAACGGCTTCTCGGCAGATGATGCTACAAAAATTGATAGCTATTTTCTGGTATTAATGGCGTTTACGCTTCTTATAGGTTTTTTTGGCGCAGCCAGAGCTTATTTCGTCAATTGGTTAGGTGAACGCGTAGTCGCCGATCTGCGAGATCGCGTATTTCGACACGTGGTNGCAATGGACCCCACTTTCTTTGAAACCACAAAAATCGGCGAAGTGCTCTCCCGGCTTACCGCCGATACCACGCTGATTCAATCTATTTCCGGGGCAGGTTTATCCATTGTCCTGAGATCATCCATCCAGTTTATCGGTGCCCTAGCCCTTCTGGCTTATACAAACCTTAAACTTACCGCCATCCTGGTTATCCTGCTGCCTCTGGTTATCACGCCCATCCTCATGATCGGNCAGTGGGTCAGGCGCTTATCCAGATCATCACAGGACCGGGTAGCCGACGCCAGCGGTTACGCTGCCGAGATTCTCAATGCAGTTGAAACTGTACAGGAATTCACAGCCGAAGAACGGGAAAGNCAACGCTTTGGAAAAGCCATTGAAACAAGCTTTGATACGGCTGTCCTGCGTATTCGGGTTCGTGCCCTGATGACTATGGTAGCAACCACTGCATTATTCGGTACCTTCATATTTGTCATATGGATGGGCGCCACAGAGGTCCTCAGTGGCAGCTTATCAGGGGGCGAGCTAGGACAATTCGTTATCTATGCAATTCTTGTTGGTGCATCCGGTGCTGCCCTGAGTGAATTCTGGGGGGAACTGCAAAGAGCAGCCGGCGCCATGGAAAGAATAGTCGAGTTACTCCAGATGCAACCGGCCATCCGACCCCCAGCTCAACCNTTAATCATCCCGCCAGCNCAAAGCAGACAGATCCATTTTGACGGCGTTACTTTCAGCTACCCATCAAGGCCCGGCAAAGCTGTCATCAAGCAGTTCTGCCTGAACATAAACCCAGGTGAACANATCGCGCTGGTGGGTGCCTCNGGCGCAGGTAAAAGNACGGTGTTTCATCTATTGCTGCGCTTTTACGATCCGAGTCGCGGCAAGATTCTGATAGACGATATCGACATTGCCAGGGCAGATCCCAGGGATGTACGCCGTCTGATTGGCATCGTTTCCCAGGAAACAANCCTCTTTGGATTAAGTGCNGCTGAAAATATTCGCTTTGGTCGACCTGACGCAACCCCTAATGAGATTATTAAAGCTGCGCAAGCTGCCCATGCCCACACCTTCATCAGTCAACTGGCCGATGGCTACGATACCCATCTGGGTGAAAAAGGCACNCGCCTGTCTGGTGGCCAGAAACAGCGAATTGCCATCGCCCGAGCGGTACTTAAAGACCCACCTATTCTACTTCTTGACGAAGCAACCAGCTCTTTGGATGCTGATAGCGAACGACTGGTNCAAAATGCCCTGGAACGGCTTCAGCAAGACCGAACCACGATGGTTATCGCCCACCGATTATCCACCATCGTCAAAGCGGATCGAATCGTGCTTCTGGAGGACGGTAGAATAATTGATATCGGCCAGCATCAGGAACTGCTTGAACGTGAATCCCGCTATGCCCGCATGGTGCAGTTGCAATTTGCATCCAGCAGCCAGCAAGACACTAATTTGCCGTTATCCGGAGTTCACAACAGACCTGCCAAATCAGTCGTTCCAGGTTCGTAATCAAGGCCCTGCGGGCAACNTCCCCGACCCGCTATCGGTCTGTCANGAACTGGCCTGGNTCCATANCCCTCGCTTGATCAAAACCTGCTTCAGTCTTGATGGGTAGTCAGTCATGATACCGTCCACGCCAACATCCAGCAGGTGATTCATCTGATCAACAGAATTAATGGTCCAAACGTGCGTCTGTATACTTCTGGCCTTCATGGCTCGCACAAACCTGAAATCCACTATGGGGATTTGCTTATGCCGAACCGGTACCTGGGCACANCCTGCTGNCAATGAGCCNNCTGGCAGGTAGAAACTTGCCAGGCGGGCTCGAAGCACTTCCCTGGGACCCATGGAGGTGCACACCCGAGGGAATTCCTGCCTGAATGCGGACAACCTGGCATCACTGAATGAGCCAACACAGATTCGATCCTGGCATCCTGATTTCCGTACCAGTTTTATAAATGGTAACAGGCTGTTGTCGGCCTTCAGATCAATATTAAACCGGGTACTGGGGAAAGCGGAAAACAGCTCTTCGAGCCGAGGGATAGGCTCTAATCCCGCCACACGGGCCTGCCTGATGCTGGCATAGGACTGCTGCGCGATCATACCCGTCATGTCGGTAACACGGTCCAATTGATGGTCATGAAAAGCCAGAAGAACATCGTCATCGCTGCAGTGAACGTCAGTTTCCAGATAGTCGAAGCCCTTTGAGACAGCCCCAGCAAAAGCTGGCATGGTGTTCTCTGGGCCAGATTCATGATCACCGCGATGGGCAAATGCTAAAATGCCATGATGGTCAAGAAAAGCGTAACCCATAACCTAATTCACCCTAATCAAAAACGAGTATCGCTCGACCTGAGATCTTCCCATTGGTTAATGCATCGGTTGCGGCATTGATATCATCCAACTGGTAACGCTCGGTAACCATGACGTCCAGGTTCAACAGGCCTTGTTCGTACCAATTCAGGTATTTCGGAAAATCCCTGTCAGGTGAACAGGATCCACCGATACTGCCAATAAACTTCTTCTCGTTCATTAGAATATCTCCGGCATTAAGCTCCACTGTGGTCGTAGGAACGCCAACCAGTACCGCAGTACCACCCGCTCTGCTACCGAAAAACCCGGTACGTGCAGCCGGCACGATCTGCTCCATGGTAGACTTGACACCAATGCAGTCAAATACAAAATCGGCGCCGGAAACGGGTTCTCTGGTCATGGAATGCTGGGCCTCACGCTGGGTCAGCGCTTTAATAGCAGTGACTGCATCAACCTGGGCTGCATTGATAACATGGGTTGCACCAAACTGCTTTGCAAACTCCAGTTTCTGATCATCCAGGTCAACCGCAATAATGGGATGCGCCTCGCGCGTTTTAGCCGCTACCACTGCGGACAGACCGACACCGCCAACACCAAAGATAGCAACACTGTCTCCGGTTCTGACATCAGCTGTGTTTTCAACTGCACCCGCCCCCGTCATCACGGCGCAACCGATAATGGCAGTGACTTCTCTGTCAATATCCGGTGCTACTTTAACCACATACTGCTCATCGGCGATGGTGTGGTCAGCCCAGGTGAATACATTATTGGATGCAGCCATAGACCCATCCGGCAATTTAATTGCCGCCGCGTCTGCCAGGCGGTTGGCATGCGCTGAATCCCTGGGGACCCAGGTCACCAGCACTGTATCCCCCTCAGCCACGTGGTTCACCTGGTTTCCTGCTTTTAATACCACCCCTGTTGACTCGTGTCCCAGAACAACCGGGCCGGTTCGCTTACGGTGCATCTGATGTAGCTGACTGTGACAGATACCACTGGCAAACTGCTTGATGACGACCTGATACGGGCCTGGATCTGGTAGCTGGAGATTCATGACTTGTAATGGTCCTGGCTCTGAGGGTAGTACAACCACTCTTGAAGGTGTCGGCATTTTGATTCCTTAGGCAATATTCAGATCACCCTACCAGAACAGGCTGCAGTTAACATAGCTTTCGCGTGCATAAACAGCGAACACGCTTACCACACAAACTACACCTGTTATGCTGCCCGGACCTGAGCCGGCCTTTGCTGAGCGGATCCATAGCTGACAGTCGAAGCTTGTACACGTTATAGTAACAACCGCATGCAAACCTTTTCTCACGGAGGTAAACATTGACAAACCGAACTCAAAAGCTGGATGACCGATCACTGGGTTGGTTAAGATATCTATATCGTAAGGCTCACACTAACGACAACTGGGATGCAGGCGGCAGACCGCACTCGCATTGGGACAATATAACCGGCGAGCCCATGACCTCATGGCATCGTTTCGACCTGGTCGACTCGAGCTATGCGGTGGCGCTTATGAGCGATCGCACACCGGCATGGCGGGAGGTTTACAGTGACATTCTCGACGCATTAGTCACCCGGCACACGAGCTGGTGGTCAGCAGAAGACTGGATGACTCAATTCGGCGATGATCCCGCGCGAACACGCTACCCCGGTCACTACCGCCCGCTGATACCAGAGAATCACTGGGGCAACTACAATGTACCTGGCTGGACAGCGAATGGTATCGAGCCTTATGGCATACAGGCGGATCCTGTTAAAGCCGATGGCATGCTGTTCTATAAAGGTTTTTTCACCCTGCTTCTAGGGCTGCATCGATATGTTTCTGGGGATCAGAAATGGGATCAACCCTTTCTGATGATCAGAGACGGCGAAAATAGCTTTGAATGGAGCCATTCAAAAATAGCAGCCTATCTGGCAGAACAGTGGCACAACAGCCAGGCAGGCTGTCATTGTGAAAACACTAAAATCTGGCCTTACTGACTCAGTGCGGCCGGCCTCGGTCTGAGGCTATACGATAAGCTGTTTTCAGCGCAGTTCCATAACGCCTTTGATCAGTGGTGGGACTTTGCCAAAAGTAACTACATCCAATGGAATGACAACCAGGCCACGGGTATGGATCTGTACTATGACCCGGTCATCGATGAGCATGTCGGCCGTGGTCCGCGAGGCCTCATCGCGCCTACCTGGTATTTTGCGCCGCAACGACCAGAATTTGCCGGGGCCGGCTGGCAAGCCCTGGCACAGCACAGTGGCGTGTTCGGTAACCAGCCACTGGCTGGCCTGGATAACCCAGCCAATCTGGTGAATCTGCTCCAGCTGGCAGGTGAATTTGCAGACAGCAATTTAAAAAAATCAATCTGGGAGGAAGCTGAACAATATATTGAACCTTGCTGGGATAACCAGCGAGGCGAATTCACGCTGGCATTTAATCTCAACGAAGCACACCCCCGAGGACAGTGGAATGCGCGCAGCATGGCCGGATGGGTCTGTAACCAGGGTGACTGGTCGAAGTTATTCAACGAACCGAACCTGGACAAGTTTTCAAGGCCGACTGTTACAGGCGTGGACTTCCCCAATTTTGCATTGAGCCAGGCGAACTGGAGTGAAGGGTCACTAAAGCTGGCGATCCAAGCCATGAACAAGAACCTTCAAGGTTCTATGACCAGTATGCATATCAACAACCTGGGAGATCAGCCAAACTGGTCTGTCAGAGAGGCCAGCGGCCAATCCCGGAATATCCCCGTTATCGATGGTCAACTGCAACTGACCTTGCCAGCAGACAATCAAACCGTGCGCATTCAGCCAAGCCCATAGCATTTATGGCTAGGCCGCACCACCTTCATAACCTGGTAATTCACGCTGATTCGTGGTTCTTGAAGCAGCTTCAGAGCTCAGCTGCTAGCGAGCATCGCGACGTCCGCTCGCGCTTCAAAGCCGAGCATATCTTCAAGGCCCGTCATCGCCCTGAGCACCGTCAAATCCTGTCGTTGACGTCCTATAACCTGCATCCCCAGGGGCATGCCGTCATCACTCAGAGCAATAGGGACTATACCCGCAGGATTGCGGGTCATATTGATGCCCATGGTAAAAGCAACCCAGTCAGCTGTTTCCTGACCATCAACAAAGCCATCACCTTCAATTTTCGGCGCGTGGCCTCTGGTAGCGGGTGTTAAAATCAACGGCGCAGATTCAAATGCTACCTCCAGTTCGAGGTTCAGGAGGTGGCACATATCAATGGCCCTGGCATAATCTGCAGCCGTAAACTTATCCAGTCCTATTTCAATCTGCGGCCGGAGATCTGCATCTATCTTCTGCCATTCAGGCGTGCCACGAAGATGGCCCTGAGCCCGGCCTCTGGCTGCAGTCCAAAATACCAGCCAGGATGGGAAAGGATTAGTGCTCCAGATGTTCTCTTTTTCAATAATTTCCACACCAGCATCTGCGAGTTGGCCAATCACGTTTTCGCAGGCTTTCAATATTTCTCTGTCGACGCTGCTGATCCCCATGCTTGACGACCAGATGACCCTTTCCGGCAGGCGGCCATCAAGCTGCGGATACCAGGGATCCCTGGGTTTTGGAAGAGAAAATATATCCGAAGGGTCTTCACCAATACATTGATCCAGCACATAAGCTGCATCACGAATTCGGTTGGTCATGGGTCCTTTAACGGTCAACAGACCACTGCCAGGTGGCTTTGCCCCGCCATTGGGAACCCTCCCCTGCGAGGTTTTTATACCGCTGAGCCCGCACAAGGCCGAGGGTATCCTGATCGATCCGCCACCATCACTACCGGTCGCCAAGGGAATCATGCCGGATGCCAGCGCTGCAGATGAACCTCCCGAAGAGCCTCCAGGGGTTCTGTGCAGGTCCCAGGGATTACAACTGGCGCCAAACGGGACGTTATCGGTTTTGCCCTTAAAGCCAAATTCTGGCGTGTTGGTCTTCCCCAGCACAACGCAGCCCGCTTGCCTGAGCCGGCCTACCAGCACAGAATCAAATGCTGCCGGCGCATCATGGACATGCATCTGAGAACCGAAAGTTGTTACAAATCCCTGGGCATCTTCCAAATCCTTGACTCCAATAGGAATACCCGCCAGCGGCAAATGCTCACCATTTGAAATTCTTGCATCGATATGCGCAGCCTCAGCCAGAGCGGCAGTCGAATTATAAGCGCAGAAAGCATTAATCGAAGGGTTAAGTCTATCGATATTGGCTAATGCAGCCTTCGTTAGGTCAACGGCGGTCGTTTCCTGTTGCCGGACATCCTCAGCTAATGCGACTACGGTAAAATCCCTGAAATCCACCTGTTCTCCCCCTCGTTAAGTTTGAGCCATCAGCCTATAACACGACTTATTGAGCTTGCAAGGTCTAGCTAAAGGCGAGCAACAGGAACTTTTCAGGTAGATCACCGGTATCCATGAACAGCCGCTCTATAAAAAGGCTCATAGTGGGTAGACGCACTTGTTAGCAACGGGGAAATATTCCTTCTTAAACAAGGGGTCAGGGGGTATACTTGCCGCCGCTCATCCCACTCGCCTCAGTTCAACCGGAAAACACCTTGCCAGAAGAAACTAATATCAACCACTTTCGTGACCTGAATCTACCCGATAGCCTCATCAAATCATTAGAAGATGTAGGCTATGAGGTGCCCACGCCGATTCAGGCAGAAGCCATTCCATTTCTGCTGGAAGGCCGAGATTTACTCGGTCATGCGCCTACCGGAACCGGAAAAACGGCGGCATTTGCCTTACCCTTGCTGTCAAGAATCGAGCTTGATCAGCGGCAGGTTCAACTCATGGTGCTGACCCCGACCCGGGAACTAGCGATTCAAGTTGCCGAGGCACTTGCTAAATATGCCCGCCACATCCCTGGATTTAAAGTTCTTCCTATCTATGGTGGCCAGGAATATGGCGGCCAGATACGAGGGCTTAGAAGTGGCGTGCATGCTGTGGTAGGGACGCCGGGCCGAATTATGGATCACATGCGTAAGGGCACCTTGAAACTGGCTGCCCTGGATGCGCTGGTACTCGATGAAGCCGATGAAATGCTACGCATGGGCTTCATTGATGATGTTGAATGGATTCTGGAACAGATGCCAGAGAAAAGGCAAATGGCTCTGTTCTCAGCCACAATGCCCAAAGAAGTGCAGAGAATCGCCCGAAAATTTCTTTCTGACCCTAAAGAAATCGCGATCAAGAACAAGACCGCCACGGCTTCCCTGATAAAACAACGCTATTGGTCAGTCAGTCACGGTTACAAAACTGATGCATTAACTCGAATTCTGGAAATTGAAGAATTCGATGCAATGTTAATCTTTGTAAGAACCAAAATCGCAACCGTCGAACTCGCCGAAAAACTGGCGGCCAGGGGCTATGCAGTAGCCCCTATCAATGGCGACATAGCGCAGAACCAGAGAGAAAAAGTCATTCAGCAATTCACCAGGGGATCCCTTGATATCCTTGTAGCAACAGACGTGGCTGCCAGGGGACTCGATGTCAGTCGCATCAGTCATGTCGTGAATTATGATATTCCCTATGACACTGAGGCCTACATTCATCGTATTGGCAGAACAGGCAGGGCCGGCCGTAAGGGTGATGCCATTTTGTTCGTAACCCCGCGCGAACGCCGCATGCTGGCAGCCATTGAGAAAGCGACCCGCCAGAAAATTGAAAAGCTAGAATTACCAACCACGGAAATGGTGAATAACAAACGTATAGCCGGCTTCAAGCAGAAAATAAGTGACGTACTAGCAGAGGGAGATCTCGATTTCCTGAAAGGCCTGATTGAACAATATCAGCTGGAACATGACACCGCAGCCGTCGATGTTGCGGCAGCCCTGGCAAAACTGAATATGGGCGAGCAGTTCCTGCTTTCTAAAGACAAAGCAAAAAACACCCTGCCAAGGGAAAATACGGGTCTCGCCCGTAAACAAAACCAATCTCGCAATCGGGATCGTAGCAAGCAAAAACCCCGAAGGGGTCATAACAATGATACCCAGGTTCCGGAAGGTATGGAGCGCTATCGAATTGAAGTCGGTCATCAAAATGAGGTCAAACCCAGCAATATTGTAGGTGCCCTGGCTAATGAATCAGGGCTCGATGGCGATCACATCGGCCATATTGATATTCATGATGACCACTGTTTTGTCGACCTGCCTGTTGGCATGTCCAGGCAGATGTTTCAGGAACTCAAGAAAGTCTGGGTATGTGGGCAGCGACTGAATATTAGCAGAGCCGAAGCAGACCGGGCGATGAAGACCCGGCCGGCGTTTTCTAAAGCAAAACCTGCTCGTTCAAAAAAGATAAAACCGAAAAAAGCTCGTTTACGCAAGGCAACCAAGCGCAAGGCGGGTAAAGCTGCTGGACAGAAGAAGCAGGTTACATAAAACCCCTGTCTGTAGCTTAAAGCCTGGGCAGACTTCATCGCGCCTGAATCGAGCAATAGTCAGCCTATTGCGAGTCATTGCAGGAACCGATTACAGTTTATCGGTGGCCTTATATCTGATATAAAGCAATCAACCAAGCGATGCGTAACAAGGAATACCTATGAGTGAAGCGATTTCAGAAAATAACATCAATGACCGAGAGGTGGCCTCCTTCAAACGCCCCGGTGATAGTGAGGAACTCCTCCAAGGAGAAATCCCTGATCCAAGACAGATGTTAATCGAAGACATCAATCCGGTGAGCGCACGATTGTTCAGCGAAGATAAAATGTGGGGCTTTTTTGAACGCCTGCGGGCAGAAGACCCGGTTCATTTTAATCAAACTGAACTTGCCGGAAGATACTGGTCGTTGACCCGCTATGAAGACATCAAAAAAGTAGATGCCGATCATGCTCGCTTCTCGTCAGCCAATGGTATCACCCTCGGTTTTCCGATTGACGCTGAACTCCCCGAGGGGGCGCTCAATGTCAGTATGTTCATCGCCATGGACCCTCCCACCCATGACCAACAGCGCATGACAGTGTCGCCGGTGGTGGCGCCCAGAAATCTGGCTAACATGGAACCCCTTATCCGCCAGCGAACGGGCAAGGTCCTGGATGCCCTGCCCGTCAACGAACCGTTCGACTGGGTAGAACGCGTCTCTATTGAACTTACCACGCAGATGCTGGCTACCCTGTTCGACTTTCCGTTCGAGCAAAGGCAAAAATTAACAAGGTGGTCAGATGTCGCCACGGCGGTCCCAGGATCAGGTATCGTGGATACCGAAGAACAACGCCGGACAGAACTGATTGAATGCCTGGAGTATTTCACAGGCCTCTGGCAGGAACGAAAACGTAACCCCGGCGATGACCTGATCTCTATGCTTGCCCACGGCGAGGACACCAGAGACATGGAGCCTCTCGAATTCTTGGGCAATCTTATTCTCCTGATTGTCGGCGGAAACGATACAACTCGTAATTCAATGAGTGGCAGTGTCTACGCCCTGAATAAATTCCCAAGGGAGTATGACAAACTAATAGCTGCACCCCAGTTGATTCCAAAAATGGTCGCGGAAGTTATTCGCTGGCAAACACCACTGGCTTATATGCGAAGAACGGCCACCGAGGATTGTTTGATTCAAGACAAAAAAATCCTTGCCGGAGATCAGATTCTCATGTGGTACGTATCGGGTAATCGTGATGACAGTGTGTTCGCGCAACCCAATGAACTGATTATTGACCGGCCGAATTCCAGATCTCACCTTTCCTTCGGCTTCGGTATCCATCGCTGTATGGGAAACCGCCTGGCAGAGATGCAGCTGCGTGTGCTGTGGGAGGAAATCATGGTACGATTTGAGAAAATAGAGGTTCTTGAAGAACCAACAAGGACCTATTCTTCTTTTGTAAAAGGATATACTCGCCTGCCGGTAAGGCTAACAAAGAAAAAAACATAAAATCACACCACCGAGTATTGGCAGTAAGAATAACTCAAAGCTCACGGGTTACATAAACCAGCTGGGTTTACCTCGATCCCGGCTGATAGGTTTCAACAGCGCTGGCCTGTACGTCGGCAGGGTAATAAGCAACCGTCTTAAACTCACGGTTAATATAACGTTCCGCCTGATCAAAGAAATGCGGTGATTGTGGATCCCCGCTCTGACCGCCTGCGAGTATGGTTTTTGCCTTTACTTTCTCGCCAAATTCCACCACCGCGACGAAACTGTTTCCGGAAGCCCCGTACAGCTTGTTAGTGCCCGGGAAATGTTTCGCACCAAAGGATGCCAGTGCGCCCCATCTTCCAGAGGCCATTGACACCGGCAGGCTTGCTGCAGCATCATCATGTGGCTGGTTGATATCACCGGTAATACGCTGTAATCGATTAACCTCTCCCCAGGGTAATTGCCACTTCCCAAAATCTTTTACCAGATCAGATAATACTTCTGAAAAGATGACCAGTCTTTCTTCTAAGGGTGACGATATGCCGAAATAGTCAATCAACTCAGCGCCTCTAAGCGCCTTCGGGTTCTGACCCACTTTACCATAATGAAAACCGTAAAAATGGGCTAGCGTCATGGCCACTGAATCCGCGCTTGATTTCAGATCCCAATGCCGGAGTATTTCAATCGCATTGGCCATTTCCGGATCTGAGCTTCCCTGTTGATCAAACGCTAAGATCAAGCCTGGCAGCAGTTTTTCGAAACCCGGCAAGTAAGGGTCATAGGCCAGATCCAGGAGCGTCTCCAGGCTCCAGTTGCTGCCGGCCTTTAATAATCGTACAGCATGAATCGCTCTGAAATTTTCCGGGTCTGGCGCCATATAACTCGGATAATCCTGGCGTATGGGGCTGAACTCGCCTGCTGCGCTGAAAGGCGTTGAGTTACAATTCTGAATCCAACCGTTATCCGGATTTAACAGGGTAATGCTTTCTGACACTTCATGTATTCCTGACCAGTCAGTCCTCGGGTCGCTGCCATCAACAGGTTTGGAATAATCAAACTGAACGTCCCTGCGAGGAATAAAATTACCGTGGTAATAAGCAATGTTGCCAGCAGCATCGGCAAAAACCGTATTATTGGATGAGTTCGTACGGATATCCATCATCTCTCTGAACTGAGTGTGATTAGATAATTTAGTTCGAACAAAAGATTGCCTTAAGGCATTCACCGGATCCCAATTGATCTTAGTAGCGACCCAGCGTCCCTCCAGCCTGTGCGTAATCGGCCCNTGATGGCTATGATAGACAGNGAAGGTCTTGTCTAGTAAATCATCACCCNNCTTGTACTTCAGGGTCACACTAGAAACCTGGATATCTCGTAGTTCATCACCATATCGATAAACCAGCTTGCCATCAATTTCCGACACATCTTCGACAAATTCATCCATGAAATCGAGCCGTGTTGACGTGTGCATCCAACCCGTCTTTTCATTAAAGCCCTGATAGACNAAAAATTGNCCCCANGTGACCGCGCCATAGGCGTTAAGGCCCTGTTCACTGACCACATGAACCTCACCCCTGAAATAGAAAGAGGTATGCGGATTAATCAAGAAGAGAGGATGCCCTGATTCGGTCAAATCTCCAGANATCGCAATCCCATTTGAGCCCCTCGGCTCNGCTAGGGCAGTTTCCCGGGTTTGCTCGAGGGTTGGCACCCCTCGATCCTGATTCTTACCATAAAAAGCGGCTATCCCANCCAATGGNATCTGTTCAATATCGCCTCCAATCGAACCCTCGCTGAAAAACATGGGCATCCAGGGCTCAAACCGGGTCAGTAATCTGGGTTGTACTTCCGGGTTTGCTGCCAGATAGTAATTCAAGCCATCTGCGTAAGCATCACACAAATCCTGCAACCAAGGTGGCGCATCATCATAAGCCTGCTGGGCTTNTTCAAGGGACATGTAAAGACGCGCCCGCAGGTCGCTGTACAGGGCAGATTCACCTTCCACNTCAGCCAGCCGNCCCATGGCCCAGATATAATTCTGTTCAACTCGATTAAAGTCATCCTCGGCCTGGGCGTATAACAATCCGAACACAGCATCAGCATCNGTCTTGCCATAGATGTGCGGCACACCAAATTGATCNCGTATGATGGTTACCTGCTCGGCCCTNAGGGCCAATCGCTTGAGTTCTGATTCCAACTCAGAATTGTTACCTTGCTCGTCGCAGCCAGCCAGTCCAAACACAAGGATAAATGCTGATAACCACCTAATANGAAAATTGTNCAGATGTTTCATTTTAGTAGGGACACTGATATTGATGTGCCTCTATGCTATAGCCTGGCATACCTGAACAGGCCTGTCAGCGTGTCCGCAGATGCGCTGGCAATTCTACCCATTGTCCCATCGCACCGACATTGTCCGGTAAAACCGTCAGTTTGTCTGCAAAGTCATCGCTTAGGAAGTTCTCCAGAAAATTGGCTATGGCCTTGGCCCACCACATCCGCTTACGCAGATCTTCTGCTTCAAGGTCCATCTCTGTTACGCCCTCGCTGCCGAGTTCAATTCGCCCTCCACCTTCATTTTCAAAGGCAGCCGAACGCCAGATNGCCCCTCCCATCCCCACATAATAAACGAACAGTACCGTGCTCATGATCGCGTATTCCCGCTCGAATTGAGCAAAAGAATAATCAACATAGCGTTGGGTCTTGGACATAAACAGGTCATAGAACCGCCTTTGAACGATGCGTCGGTTCTCGGCCTGGTAAACTTCCGGCAACACAGTTCCGCTGCTCATCAGATAAGCCAGATCAGACGGAACTGGCCCCTGAAACAACAGCTGGAAATCNATNGTAATCCAGCCTTCAGGATAAGCGGGNCTCTTCTCGCACAGGAACAGATTNTCGCCTCTTAAATCACCATGAGATAACGTACAGGTNCCACCATTTTCNGGCTTAANGGCATCAAANAAAGCTTCCAGTTTANGCGTGAAAAGTTCAGCCACNTTTACGCCCAGAATCTGGTCCCAGGCNCGGCCATTGACCAGTGACGATTCGGGCATGCTGACTACCTTGTCAAACAGCTTTGCNCCNCCTGGCATGACCTCCCGGTAAACNGCTAAATTTGCATCCGAGCACCAGTGTTCTATCCCAGCAGCCTGCAAATCCACCAACCGACTNCCNTCATGACATCCCTCCCANGCGATGGCTGCATCGACCAGNCCNGGGATCAGGTCCAGCACTTCATCTAGATTCAATTCCTGCTCATGTACCTTCTGNTGTGCAAAGCCACTGACATCCTCCATTATCAGGCCCCAGCGGTTCTCGCTGGAATCATAATCNGCCAGGAAAACCCTCGGCCGAGGAAAGAAGGCATCTTCTTTCATCATATAGCCCTTAATATCCTTCACAAACATGTCGCTGATAGCTTCACTTGGCAGCATTTCAAAATCGGGCCAGGCTTTGGCGACAAAGGCATCACAACATTCAGTCGATTCTGCAAAGGTTACTTTCATTTTTTTAATATCTGAAAAATACCCGGCTGTCATGCCAACACCGCTCTCAACCACAGAGACAATCGAATTACTATCTTCTATCAATCCCTGACTCCTGAGAATGCCAGTCAGATACTCGGCATCAATCTCGCCAAGGTTACGGGGTAATTTCATGCCAGCTGGAATCGTTTTCACCTGAATCCTCAATGTCTATATAATGTTGATAACAAGCAACNACTGTATAGTTTATTAGTCGCTTTTNACAGCCATACAGTCTATCCGTAGACAATCTCTGCTATACAGTCTATCCGTAGACAATCTCTCCCATACAGTCTATCCGTAAACAATCTCTGCTATACNCCCTATCCCGCAATAAACTCAACTAAATAGCTTACCCAAGAGCAAATTCAGCTGAGCGGCTANCTAAAGCCAGTAGNNGCNGCAATGTACTCCAGAGAGTGAATTAAGCGTTATCTANCAGCTGTAATTTGGATTTTAAGCAATTAACTACTGGNTACCTGGGCATCGNCNGGTTATAGCCCTGCTCANGCTGCCTCTCAGGNTCGAACCTTGGCTGTCACCCGAACTTGGATTACCATAGGCTTGATTGGTCACCGTCTTATCCTGTAACCAAATTTCACTCCAACNCAAGGGACGCTCATGAATATCGGTCTTTTTGGCATCAATATGAATTTTCTGGCTTATCCGGATTGGGCAAAAACAGTCGCCCAACATGCTGAAGCAAATGGTTTTGAGTCTCTGTGGACGGGAGAACATGTGGTGCTACCCGATCCACAACAGCCGCCATCACCTGCCCCGCCGCAGACACCCATGACCCACCCATCAACTGCATTGGCCTACCTGGCGGCGGTGACCAGCACCATAAAACTCGCAACTGGCATCACGCTTATTGCGCAACGAAACCCGGTAGTCCTGGCTAAGGAAATGGCTTCTCTTGATGTCCTCAGCGGTGGGCGCTTGCTGCTTGGCATTGGTGCCGGCTACCTGCACCAGGAATTTTCAGCGCTGGGCGTTGATTTTGCGTCAAGAGGGGCAAGAACGGATGAATACATCGATGCACTGAGGGCGCTCTGGACTCAGCAAAAACCGAGCTTCCAGGGGAAGCACGTTAATTTCAGCCAGATCGATGCCCAGCCACGCCCGGTTCAGAGCGGCGGGCCACCCATTATCGTAGGAGGTGCCAGCCCAGCTGCCTTACGCAGAGCGATCACCCGGGGGCAAGGCTGGTATGGATTCGCCATGTCAGTAGATGCTGCAAAGAAAGCCTGTGCCGCCATTGAGCTGGCAGGTTCCCGGTTTGAACGACCGGCCCGGCTTGGCAAGTTAGAGCTCAGCATTACGCCACCTAAACCACCAACAAAGGCAATGGCAGAAGATTACGCTGCCATTGGAATCTCCCGCCTGATACCCATGCTGGGTTTCTATAAAGAAAGTAATATCCTTGAATCACTCGATAATCTAGCGACTGAGCTGTTGTAAGCCTGGACCCACGACAGCCACTATCTGCTGGCTAGCTGCCAGCGGTCTGGCAATCTTAGCCTCGGACTAGATCAACTCGCTAATTGGTCAAATTCCTGTAGGATTTTTTCGCCTGAGGCATGCTCCAAAATGACAGCCTTTAGACTATCATATTGATTTCTGGCTGCGATGCCGGGCTGTTGCTGCGTTGCCCATACGACCAGCCCTTGCCAAAAGCGATCAATCAATTCGGCTCCGGGCAAGCTACCACCGTCAAGCGTCTTGATACTCAACTCCCTGAACTCTCCTAAATAGAGGCGCAGGGATTCAACGTGAATTTCTTCGTCCTCTCTGATACGACCCACGAGTTGTGCCGCGTCCTCCGCCATCTGACGGTTATCGACAAACAATGATTGATTACGAAAAGTCTTTTGGGTTGCGTCGAAACCAATCTCCGCTCTGAATTCGATCATCAGTAAATTCATCAGAAAACTCAGCATACCCTCATATTGCTGAGCGATCTCTGGCATCAGCCGAGTGCCCGCCTCAGGTCTAGCAATGGCTTCGGGTGGTTCTACATCCGGATAAGCCTGCTCACCGAAAACGATGTCTCTAGCAACAAACCACATCACATCGTGACCACCGATTCCTTTATCAGGTTCACCACCCTCATCAATCCCATGGATGGCGAGTAGCCCTTTGTTCAGGTGACCCAGGGCCATTTCGCTGATATCTTCTACAATGATTTCCTGCAGGTCAGGAAACGTCATTTCCGCCAGGACGCGACCCCGACCTTCAATTTTCCCAGTGATGGTCAGGCTGTTCCAGAATGGCCTGGTGATACCCTCTCGAATCAAAAAAGCTGATTGTTTTAGATTGGGCATGCGAGCACCACTTAATAAAGAGGAGTCTGCATCAAAAAGCTCACCGCCTCTGGACTCAAGCGCCCTGGTCCACGATTCAATTGCTTTTCTTCTCCCCAAAGAGCGAGGCGATATATAGGTTCCTTGGGTATCAAAGCCACCATGCATTCGCACGCCTTGAACCTGGTGCATACGCTCGTAAGAATGTTCCGTATAGAGTTCTGACTCAGAAAAAATCAACTTGTCCAAATGGGTATCCTTTCCAGCACTGAATGAATAAAGCCTACTCTACCCTTTAGCCTGCCTTTTTCAAAGGTCGTTGCAACCCAGGAACCAGGAATTTCGGGCAACAGCAATTGACAGTTTTCTGACAAATGAAGACAATGCTGTTTGTTCTCGGTGTGTCAGCGGTGAACAACGGCCGAGCAAACCTGCAAACCGTTGACCTAGCGGATAAGTCGGAGCCTTGAGCACGTCAGTAATTACCAGATAGGATATTCCAATGACTGATCTAAAGGGCAAAGTAGCCGTTGTTACCGGCGCAAGTAAGGGTATCGGCAAGGGTATTGCAGAAGGCCTGGGTGAAGCGGGTTGTACAGTCTACTTTACCGGCAGAAGTACCAGCCAACAGACGCCACCGGCACCAATGACTATTCAGGCAACTGCTGCGTCAGTGGCATCGTTTGGCGGCAAAGCCATTCCTGTGGCCCTGGATCACAACAATGACGATGAAGTCAGAGAACTGTTCCAGCGAGTAGAAAGGGAACAGGGCCGACTTGATATACTAGTCAACAATGTCTATCAAATCCCCAGTCCACCCGCCATGGGGAAAGGCTTCTGGGAACACCCTATTTCTGTGTGGGACGATCAGTGTGGGGTAGGTCTGCGAGGCTATTACACTGCGTCAGTACTGGGCGCGCCCATGATGGTCAAACAAAAAAGCGGTTTAATCGTTAATATTTCCTCAAGAGGCGGTAGAGGCTATGTGTTCAGTGCCAGCTATGGTGTCGGTAAGGCCGGAGTTGACCGCATGGCCCAGGACTTTGCTATTGAATTACAGGATCATCAAGTCACTGCAATCTCCCTGTCTCCCTCAAAAGTCAAAACCGAATTCATCCTGGACATGGTCGCCCAGGGTAAAATGGAATTGGATACAGCCCATGCCCAGTCGGTTCGCTTATCCGGCCGAGTAATAGCAGCATTGGCTGCCGACTCCAGTATATTCAACAAAAGCGGGGGTATTTACACTGTCAGCGAAATTGCCGAAGAATACGGCGTCATCGACCCGGATTAGGCGCCATAAACAGGCGGTACACAACAAATTGGCCTAATGGGCCTGCAATTACCCTGACTAGGCTGTGGGCTGTGCAGGAATAACACGTGAAAAATAGACAAAAGCAAAGCCCAGGCCGATAAACCCGATCAATGCAGTCAGATAGCTAAATTGGATAAAGAAAGCCAGTATACTGTCTCCCTGGTATACAAATGTCTGATACAGCATCACTAAGATACTACCCACATAACCCATAGCATCAGCGATATAAATCAGGAAACCTGCGTTGCTTTTATATCTCAAACACGCAATTAACCTTTCAAACAACATGCTACCTACCGGGATATAGGCAATATAAGCACCCAGCCCCACTAATACGATCCACCAGAAAGGATCATCCAGGATTGCTGCCCGATAAAAATAAGTGCTGCCAGCCAGTAACAACATGGAGGCTGCCATAATGCCTATCACAATCTGCACTGCCTTCAGGTTATTTCTGATCAGGATAAAGGAGGCCATAATGAGCAGCGATAGTACGGCCACCCAGAGTTCGGTTTCAGCAAATATCCGGAAGTTTCCTGATAAGCCGATTTCATTAAATATATCAGCAGCAAAATTATCCCGATAATCCCTGAATGCGGTCAGAAAGAAATACATGACGACAATCGCCAGCAGGCCCGGCCAAGCGCCATACAACAGGCGTCTGCGATCTTCAGATGTCATCGCCTCCCTGACATGGCGGGCTCGGATATCGTCAGGTGTGGGGGCTGGCACCTGGTTTAACCACCAGACAGATAGAAACAGTGGCAATAGAAATAGCGCGCCGGTTACAAATGGCATCCAGTACTGCGACACTGCAAACTCCAGCATAATGTACTTACCAACTGCTTTGGTGACCCCGGAAGCCAGGATAAAACTGGAGCTGAGAATAGCGGCCAATAACTCCGTAGTTCTACGCCCCTCTAAATACGAAAACACCAGCCCCCAGATCATGCCAAGCGGTAAGCCATTAAAAAAAAGCAGCACAAAATTGTACGGCGGTGGCACCAGGGCAAAACCCAGCAGGGCTAATTCCGCAACCAGTACCAGAGCAATAATCATCCACGGTCTATGGGCAGCAGTTAATTCGGAAATAACCTTGATACCAATGAACTTGGACGATGCATAACCTATAAGCTGCGCAAGAACCAACACCACCTTGTAACTGATTGCAAAGTCCTGCACATCATCAAAAATACCCACGGCGAAGGGTTTCCTGAACGCATACATACAAAAATACACTAGAAAAGCAGATGTCGACGCGGACAATATGAAGCGCAGGCTGGATCCAGATGCTGATTGCCCGTTCAATTCAGGTCGCACCATCAAGTTGCCCATCAGCATCAGTGCCGGTTATTGAATTAAGGAGATGAGCATCAAAGAAATGCAACAGGTCTCTATTCAGACTCACTCTGATCCTGTCTCGCGAAACTGATCCGGACAGACCGAACCATTTTGCCAATCGGGAAAACTGAGGCGCATCTGAAAAATCAAAATGCCGAGTACCAGGAAATAGTTCTATTAAGCCATTCTCTGAATGCTTCATCAGTTTATCAAGCAAGCGGTAATTCAGCGGTTCCCCCCTCCATTGCCCCTGACCGATATATAGAAACGGCGTAACCAGGCCTTCATTGACTATATTCTTTGGCAACGGCAGCAGCCAACCATCAAGCGCTGCTGCTGCTGCAATTCGACAATCCGATGCTGCCAGCGTGATACTGGTAGCACCACCATAAGAATGGCCGAAGACACCTGCCTGATTAGTTTGTACATTCTTCCACAGCGGATCGCCGCGGACCATCCTGCGGGTTATTTCATCTAAAATGAAGGAAAGATCTGCCGTTCTTGTCGCGAGCTGAGGCGTTCTAAATGCTCGGAATTCTTCCTTCGTTTGCTGAGCTGGCGCGGCTGATCGATAATCCGCAACGGAGCCATCGTTGAAAACAGTCATATAAGCGTCGTAGGGGTGATCAACAGCCACCACTATGTAGCCATGACTTGCCAGTTCTTCTGCCTGAATGGAATTCTGGTTCTTCATACCACCAAGACCATGAGAGAACAGAACCAGCGGCAGGGACGCCAACGCCGTATTCCTTGGCGCATCGCGAAATGCATTGCATCTGACATTTTGCATATGAGCAATTAAAAATGCTGGCAAACCTACCTGGTAGGCAACCATAGACAGGCGTTGTAGTGGGTGATCCAAATAAGTCGCTGGCGACAAATTTNCTGTNGTGGNCGCTGGATACCAGACCTGGACCACCAGCCTNCGCTTTTCCCCGGNCTGCCCNGTAAACCACTCGTCCCTGTCAGAATCGATCCAATCCAACACGGTAAAACCGACCGCATACTGACCGGACGGTTCTGGCAGATCATCTAAGGGTAAAAGGCGTGAAACGATAAAGCTGATGATTGGACCAAGCAGGCTCGCGAGCCAAGAGATTATCGTTGTTAGCATGGTGTCACTATATCAATACTCTAACATTGTCTCATTTGCAGCTTTNCTCACCTGGCCGAAACAATTTGCTGCAGGCCTTNATTTAATCGTCGATAACGCATTCGCNTGCCATGCTGCNCGGACAGCAGGATTTCCTGAGNATTGAGCTNCTCTNGGAAAAAAGCACCTGATATATGNNCCTGGNCCAACGAAGCGCCAGGCAGATCGCTCTGCCTTAAATCCAGGNCACGCAGATCCGCTCCGCGAAAATNGGCATTANTGAAATCAACCCCCTGAGCATCCANATTGCGCAGGTCAGCGCCTCTAAAATCGGCNTTNCNAAGNACGGGGGNTTCTCCCTCTGCCTTTCGTTCATTNAATTCAGCTATCTTGGCGTCCTTCAATAAGACANACATACTGTTATCAGAAGCTGACGTTTTTATGTCACCCACTGTCGNCCTCCTTCATCTGGTTTGCTGNGTTNAAAATACAACCGGCTACCNTAGANAACNCATTAACANATTTAGTTTTGAGCTGTGACTCTATTCCTTCTGCATAAGGCTGTCTATACTCACCTCAAGGANTTTTTAAAGANCAAGGTAAGGCNCTGTTTTGGTTNGCNNGATGCATTCTTTNATAGGTTAACCTGCTATATTCATGTANCTGCACACCAGNANGCTGATGTTAACCTGAAGCCATAGGANANGTTGCAATGACAATTGAGGTCAATGGTATTGCCCATATTCAGCTGACGGTCGCTAANCCCAGGGACTGCCTNCCTTTCTGGGAAAAGNTATGCCATTTTCTTANTATGCAAACTCTTGTCAANNGTGATGATGTTATTTACTGCATCGGCGCACGAACCGGAATTCTCATCAAGGCNGCGCCGGAGCAAGCTAAACACAGGNCATTCAACCAGGACCAGCCCGGATTACATCACTTCTGCTTTCGCGCAAAATCCAAACAAGACGTAGATGAAATTCACCTGTTTGTTCGCGACCAGTTGCAGGCAAAAATGATCCATGGGCCTGANGANGGCTCNCACTTTGCCCCCGGCTACTATTCCATACTGTTTGAGGACCCCGATGGTATTAGAGTTGAGGTTAATTATGTACCCGGCAAAGGACATTTTGGCGATGCCGGGAGGCTCGCCCAAGGCGGCCTCGGTCCAGCCTCTCAATACGGCGAGGAAGGCTTAACCAACTAGGCGCAATCCTGTATCTATATAGNAGCCNGGCATGAAGGCCAGGCATGGGAGCCGAGTGACCCAAGGTGGGCGTTAACTACAATCCCGNCNGTGTCAAGAANGTTACACCTNGCCAAGGCGCCGATGCAATTCAGGCACAATATCTCTAACATTGAATAACTCCATCATGGCCTGGTAACGAGGAAACGTTGCCTCTACTACNGCTCTTTCAGCCTCTCCTGGATCTGCCATGATATTACCCACCATACTGGTAAAACCAAAAAGCAGGCAAGTCGTCAATTCCATATCCTGTTTCANGTCAGTCAGACCGTAATCGGTTACACCACTGGCTAGCAAGGCTTTATGATAATGCTGTATCAGCTCATCACCCCGAGCAAGAATCTCNTCCGGTTCAAGCCCACTGGCAATAAAATACATCACGTCATAAGCTGCCGGTCCCGATGATACCAACTGCCAGTCATAGTACCGGGCCTTACCGCTAACAGGGTCAAAACACAGGTTTTCCATTCGAGCATCACCNTGAATCAACGTTACTGGGCGGTCTGTCGACAGATAATTAAACAACTGGGCTGCCGCTGCATTTCCAGGNGGAAACACCGGTTTTAAATGGTCTGAAATCAGNTAACCAAAATCGCGCTCAAACAGAGGCCAACCTGATTCAATACTCGCTGGGTAAATCTGAGCCCACTGACTGAAATCATACAACCAAGGTTTATTCTTGATATCAGCCGACTGCCAATAGTGAGCGTGCATACGAGCCAGCGCAGCCATTGCCTCGATGGCATCTTCAAACGCTAGCCCATCTACCTGCTTTACAAACCTGCCACCTTCAAGATCCTCTATAAATATCAGGTANTCACCCGGACTATCCGATTCTATGGAAAAGTAATGCTGAGGCGGGTCAGCGGGACAGCCATTGGCTGCATGCCGATAAAACAAAGCTTCCCGTTCGTAAGCCAGTAAATGCCGACCCGTTTCCAGGTTGGCCTGTCTTACCGTCGGAAATTTAGCTATCAATGATTTAGGCCAGGGGCCGTTAGCTTCGGTATAACTGGGGATTACACGGCAAATATCGCCCAGAAAACCAACATCTGACCCTACTGGCTGTATCTCCACACTGGCAAAACCTACACCTGCGAAAACACCTTCGGTTAAATGTTCGGAAAACCACTCCCTGGTAAGATCTTCTGGTTGTTTAGGGACCATATAAACTCCGTTCAAGCGATAAGTAATCGCCACTGCATAGTTTTGTATCGAGTCACAAAAATCGGCCCTTATCAATCTTTAGAGCGATTCATCTGTCCAGCGACTCACCTTTGCTGNGNCTTGAAATAATGAAGACAACCCGTTGAGAATAAGCAACCCNCCATGGATATGGAAGCTTTTTTAACCGCCTAGCAGCGCAATTAAAGGCGCCCAGCCCAGACTGAGATCAGCATCAGAATTTTCTAAAGTCAGCTCCTGCCACGAATTGACAGTCCTGCTGCCTGATACACTCGGTCAATCAAAGCCATCTGCAAGATGCCGTCTCGGCCATCGGTGAGAACGGGTTCACCGTTGGTAACGGCATTAACAAAAGCATCTAGCTGATATGCGTAGCTGCTTCTCAGATCAAAAGAGACAGTACTCTTCTTACCAGCAACCTGAAGCGCCAGGCTATGACCAAACTGGGGAACCAAGGGGTTCTCAATACGTAGTGAACCTGCATCACCGACCAGATTGATTCTTGCTTTGAATTCACCACCGGCACGCATATCACCCGTCGTTTTTGCCCGGATTCCCCCAGGGAACTGCATATCGGTTTCCATATAAATATCCACCTGCGCGGGCCCGGTTTCGGCCCTGGCCGATACTTGTAGTGGAGAGGACCCAAGCAAATGTCTCACCCAACTCAGGGGATAACAGCCTATATCCATGGTAACGCCACCGCCGGTGTGATACATCATGCGAATATCATCATCTGCCACCGGGCCTTTTACATGGAAATCTGCTTCGATCATGGAGAGCTTACCTAGCACGCCTGACTGAACAATCTCGACCGCCCGTATGAACAGAGGATGATACCGATAATGAAAAGCATCCATTAATACCAGACCGGTGCTTCGCGCAGCCGCCTGCATTTCAATGGCCTGAGCTTCATTGAGTGCCAGAGATTTTTCACACAGGACATGCTTACCTGCGTGCAAAGCTTTGATAGTCCATTCATGATGCCCGGAAATTGGCAGGGGTACATAAACTGCATTAATTGCAGGGTCTGCAATAACTTGCTGGTAATGATCATGAACCTCAGGAATACAGTGATCATCGGCAAATATTTGCGCTCGGGAAACATCTCTTGCAGCAATACATTGTATTTCCACCAGGGGATTTTCTTTCGCTGGATCAATAACCGCCTGAGGCGCTATCCTGGCAGCGCCCAGAATACCAAATCTGATCATTTACACTCCCCTTTAAANTACCGAACTGATGTGCATACCCNGTGTGCTAAGACCTTAGGGCTATCTATACGGATGCTATACGGATGCGCAACAAGGCCAGCAGGTTCGGTTAACCAGTNGGCTCCATGAATCGAGCATTCATGTGCAGATAGGCTTTGGCATTAGGGTGCTTTGCCCAGATATCGCGCCATTCACTGGAGCCCATCGTTTTTCTGAAAACAGCTTCCCGATGCGCCTTGTCTCGCCAACGTATAATCCAACAGACATTTGCCTGACCATTGTCTGAGACCTGAGGATTTGANCCACTCACCTCTGCCTCCAGNCCCATGTCCATCCAGAAATCAATGATATCCAGGTTTTTCTTCAGCCAGGGCGCTGCCAGTTCCTCTGCCCAGACCTTGTATCGCGCCAGCCATTCCACCTCAATTGTATAGTCTCTTATCTCAACAATACCGCNGCCCATGTTAGTACTCCATTTCCCAGAACTTCCGTAAAAGGTAACCAACTTGCANCAGGAACACGAGTACTATTTACGAAATGNCNCGACAGTGAAGTGTGGGGGTCTATCCAAAAAGAATCCGAATAGCCATAATAGGTAACCAAGTGAAGTTCCCCCTCGGGTTATCTGGCTCGTAAACACCTCGGTGTATTGAGACTATTTCAGATCAGAACTTTAAATACCCANCTATCTGCCAGTNACCAGGCAGTTAACTAACTCGGCGAAAAAGAGGACAACNGTGCAACAGGCTCAAGAATTCAAACTGCTTCAGTACGCTCTCATACTGCTTGGCTGCATCGCCTTTGCACTATTTCTACTCATTAATAAGGGTCTGTTACAGCTCGCGTTGCTNTCAGACAGCAGCCGTCTTTCCTGGGTNATTATCTTNCTTTATGGTNCCGCTACCCTGCATTGGTTCTGGTTATGTTATCGACTATCTCTTGAACANCGTTATATTAATCTATGGTGGGGCCAGGGAGATGCGCCNGGCGATGCGCGAATTTATATGCATCGTCTCCGCCAATCCATGGATAATCCAGCACAGCCAGCCTGGGATCAGGAAGTCAGCCTTTTGGCCGATGAAATGACCAATAGGCATGCTTTGGGCCATTTTGCTGCCGATACGCTCATTAAATTGGGATTAATCGGTACTGTTATCGGCTTTATACTGATGCTGCAACCCATCGGCGATATAAAGCAATTTGATCCNTCCCTCATGCAACANTTATTAACCGCAATGAGCTCCGGTATGGCGGTTGCACTCTACACCACCCTGGCCGGGTTAACGACAAGCATACTACTCAAAATTCAGTACTACCTGGCCGACAGCGCATTAACCGAGATTATCAATACTGTAACGCAGATTCATCNCAAGGCATCGGAAAGNCATGCGCCATAGAGTCTTTTCTGATGGCCAAGGTCAGGATGCCTTCACCGACCTGCTATTTAATACCCTGCTNGGCTTTGTCTTCATGTTTGCCATGGCTTTCATGATGATCAGTAATCCGGAAAAATCAGGAAATATTGATACCAAAGCAGAAATGCTCATCACCATACGATGGCCGGATAACCACCCTGATGATGTCGATGCAGTTATAGAAGATCCCAGGGGAGAACTGGTCTGGTACTANAATCGAGACTCAGGNTTGATGCATCTCGANAGGGACGACNGAGGCCTGTTTGCCGATCAGATCGAGATTGCCGGGGCCACAGTGCGCAATCCATTAAATCAGGAAACCGTCACTGTTCGAGGCATACAGGCGGGAGAATATGTCGTTAATTTACTTCATTTTAAAGCCAACTACAGCAAACCACTCGATGTCAGTGTCAAGGTCGAAAAGCTTAACCCTTCTGTCTCAGTGATCTATTATGGCCAGCACCAGCTCAATGGCAGCGGCGANGAAAAAACGGCGATTCGATTCACACTCGATGNCAACGGAAATCTGCTTAATACCAACCAGATTCCTAAGGAACTNCTCACCANAGCCATCGGTAAACCAGCATGAGNATCAGTGCNCTNTTGATCATGGGATACATCACGATCGCGGTATTACTNCTGCTAACCCTGATCTGGGCNCCCTACGGGACTCGATTCAAAATCGCCTCAATTATCATTGTCAGTTGTTTCTANATCGCGACGTTCAAAGGTATCGAAACGCTTATGGGTTGGCCTACCACAGCNANGCCACCTGANGTNTTCAGAACAGTCTGGATCAACATTGAGGACCCGGACAAGCTTAACAGAANNCCTGGNGCTATATACTACTGGCTGAGAGATCTAGATGAAGCGGGTATTCCCAGTACAGCACCCAGAGCCTACCGGGTAGAATGGAGTGTCCAATCTGCAGTGATAGCACAGGAAGCCCTNNGTCGGCTTGAAAAAGGTGAGCGATTAAACGGTAGACTAAGTCGGAATATCCTNAAAGAAAGCAACNCGGACACNCAAAAGCANCAATCCCTGGGAAATAAGGCCTTGCCCGAACAGGAACTGGACAGGTCTTCGTTCGAGTTTACCGCAGTATCNGCGCCTACCCTGCCTTTAAAACCCGGCCCGGAAAGTCAACTGAGATANTAAACAAGCAGAACCTTCCGCTACTGNTACNGCGGCTCTTCTNACCACCGTGTAACNAACCCTACTGCCAGGTTAACTGTGCCAATTCGGGTTTCATGTTACCCAGAGAAACCTCCCTGTCCTGGTTTGCTCTGGCGCGAACAAACTGATGAATGTCATCAGCCTGAGATGGCGTTAGCACATCAGCAAACCCAGCCATCCCTTTCGAGCCATAGATGCCATCAATAACAATCTGGTTAAACACCTCGTGAGTTGCATCATTCATCNGCCTCAAATCCGCAATTGCACCACCAGANCGAACCACCAGACCATGGCAGAAGCCGCAATACTCATTGTAGTGCAATTCACCCCTGGCGATGGCGGAATCATTGACCTGAGTCAGATCCTGAGCAGGAATNCTCCTATCGCGATGATTAGGAACTGATAGTTCAACAGCACCACCCAGTTTAAACACCAGAAGCCTTCCCGAGTTGTTATAAGTCAGCGAGGCGTGTTCCGNGACAGGCGGTANCGGTTCACCGCTGAACAGGTCACCGCCGCCGGTACCNGTCAGAATAGACACATACTGNACCCCTTCTGCCTCAAAGGTAATGGGCGGNGCCAGCATGGAAGTATAAGTATTGTACTGCCACAGGATCTCACCGTTTTCTTTGTCATAAGCGGTAAACATACCCAATGCGTCACCATGAAAGACTAANCCGCCCGAGGTCCCNAATACACCACCATTCCAATAGTGCGGGATTTCAATGACCCATCGGTCTTCTCCTGTAAGCGGATCGAATGCTTTCAAATAACCTTTAGGCGTNGGCTGCTCGTCAAAGTTATCAAGCAATATCTGGGTNATTCGACCAAATTCCAAACCCGTGTTCCAGCCACCTGGGTTCCGCTTGTAAATGCCGGTTTCCTTCCAGGTGTCCACCATCTCATAAATAAGCGGGTTNTCCTGAGCGGGCAGATAAACCAGCCCTGCATCCACATCTACAGACATGGCCTGCCAGTTATGGGCACCTAAAGGCCCTGGCAATACCCACTTGGCATTCTCGGTGTAATCGAGCTCTGGATTTTCCACCGGNCGACCGGTGACCAGATCAACTTCACTGGCCCAGGTTACAGTGGCAAAGGGATTTGCTCGCAACAACTCGCCGTCACTACGATCGAGNACGTAAAAGAATCCATTTTTGGGCGCTTNGAGTAGGACTTTACGATCAACNCCATCGACTTCCATATCTGCCAAAGCCATGTCCTGAACGGCGGTATAATCCCAGTTATCACCCGGCGTCGTCTGGTAATGCCATTTGTAGGCTCCCGTATCCGCATCCAGAGCAACAATAGAAGACAAGAACAGGTTGTCGCCACCGCCTGGCGAGCGAATCACCCGGGTCCAGGGTGAGCCGTTACCTACACCCAGATAGAGCTGGTTAAAATCNGGATCATATACAATGGAGTTCCAGACCGTACCGCCACCACCGACCTTCCACCATTCACCGCCTTTCCAGGTCTTGGCTGCCATCTCCATCTGAGGGTTTTCAAAGGGTAACGCGGGATCACCAGGAACGGTAAAGAATCGCCATACCTGATCCCCATTTTCCGCATCGTAGGCAGTAACATAGCCGCGAACCCCGTATTCAGCACCGCCATTGCCAATAAATACCTTGCCATTTGCAACCCTGGGTGCGCCGGTAATGGTGTAAAACCGATCCCGGTCGGTAATGGTATCAACTTCCCAGACTTTTTCGCCGGTTGCAGCATTCAAGGCGATCAAACGTCCATCCAGACTGGCCACATAAACTTTGCCTTTATATACGGCAACACCTCGATTCACTACATCACAGCAAGCGCGACGACCCCATTCGCGTGGTACCTTGGGATCATAAAACCAGAGCTCTTCCCCGGTGAGTGCAGAAACGGCNTAAACTCGGCTCCAGGAGGTGGTAAAAAACATAATATCGTCAACAACGATGGGNGTGGATTCCAGTGCTCGATTGGTCCCCATGTCCTTGTACCAGGCAACGCCCAGGTCAGCCACATTACTTTTATTGATCTGCGTCAGGGGTGAAAAACGCTGTTCTTCATAGGTTCGGCCATAAGCCAGCCAGTTACCCGGTTCAGANTCAGCNTTTTTGATACGCTCATCGTCAATCAAACCGATCATTGCCGGCGACGGCTCGTTANTTTCCGGCTGTGCNTGCGGTNCTGTCATCGGCTCATCCTGAGCTGANAGAAAATAAAGCGCGGCGANCAGAATTATGANACTCGATACCAATACAGTTTTATTCAACGTTTCATTCCCCTTTNCCTNTGNCTATGACTGAGTNAGCTAAAAGTNTAACTGCGTTTATTGCAGCTTAACGCCACAGNCGTCTGCTGACAAATTCCCTGTTCAACTGTCCAGTGACAACCCCTGCCTGCTGGGNGCCTGGTCTTTGCTACCACTATAACGCCCAGGCTCGGCATCAACACCGACAGAGGCATAGTACAGGCTGTGATATAACGTCGTCCTGATCCTNCCTTTACAATTGACGGCATGAACAGAGCATGCTTGACTCACCCTATAAGCATATCGCCAAGGCAATACTGATGCAGGAACAACCCCTATCAGGCGTGACCGTGCTCGATTTCGGTCAGGTTTACAACGGCCCTTATTGTGGATTTTTGCTGGCACAGGCAGGTGCCCGGGTCATTAAAGTTGAATCGCTTATCGGTGAAACCCTGCGGAGTCGTGGCGCAAAATCCACCGCTAGCTATCCATTTGCTATCCTAAATGTCAATAAGGAAAGCATCACCCTGAACATTAAATCGGCTCAGGGGCAGGCGCTACTGAAGCAACTGGTCACCCAGGTGGATGTGGTTCTGGAAAATTTTGCACCCGGCACCATGGCCAAATACGGTATTGGCGCAGACCAGCTCAGGGCCTGTAACCCACAGCTGATCTATGCATCCAGCACCGGATATGGCAATGCACCAGGTCCCTACCGCGATTATTTAGGTATGGACATTACCCTGCAGGCCATGACTGGCGTAATGAGCATAACTGGCGAGGAACATAGTACACCNTTGAAAACCGCCGCCGCCTTTGCCGATTTTATCGCCGGAACNCATCTATATGNCGGTATCGTAACGGCNTTATTTGCCCGAGAGCGTTCATTTGAAGGCGCCAGCGTTGATATATCCATGCAGGACTGTGTNTTCCCCACCCTGGCCACGGCCCTGGGATCTTTTTATCTTCATGGCGAACCCCCTAAAAGAGCGGGTAACCGTCATCCAGGCCGGTCGCTGGCGCCTTACAATGTCTATGTGGCGGCAGANGGTCACGTCGCCATTATTGCTATTCGAGAAGGCCACTGGCGCAAACTNTGCACTGCTATGGGTAGATCAGAACTGATTGATGACCACCGTTACAAGGACTTCACGGCACGCTGTGAAAACATGCAGGCACTGGATGCGGAGATCACCCGCTGGACCGCGACTCACACCCGGGCAGAAATACTCGCCCAAACCCAGGCTCATGGTGTGATCTGTGCGCCTGTACAGGATCTCCAAGATGTGGTCAATGACCCCCACCTGCAGGCTCGCGGAACATTGAAAAGTACCCGTCATGAGCATCTCGGTAGCATAGCGCAAATGCAGACAGCTATTCGATTTACAGATATAGACCCACCGGAGCTGACCGAACCACCGGCTCTGGGCGCTCATACGCGGCGGGTACTGGCTGAACTGGCCGGACTATCAGATCAAGATATAGATTTGCTGTATCAAGCAGAGGCCATCTGAGTCTGTAACAGTATATTTATCTTATAATTTCTTTATATTTATATAGTTATGGGTATATTGTAATCTTATTTATATAAAAATTTTTTCTTATACCCGCTCGGATAATGTCAGTGGCCATGTCCTGCAGGCAGACTACTTGCCTGATGACATTCCAGCAAGAGAAATCAGTGCCTGATAAGCTCTGACATTAAATTCAGCACCGGTGATCCCAGTGTGTTCAAGAGGATCACGGGTTTCCACAGCAATTCCCAGTTTGTGGGCCAAATGCTGACCGGTCAGGCCGTGAATGCCCTGAGACCAGGCCATGGAAGGTAGGTCCAGAATAAAATAATGAAACAGATGGCGCCAAGTACGCCCACTTTTCCTGAACAACTGATCAACAAAACTGATATCAAACCAGGCATTATAGGCCACAAAAAGCACCTCTCTTGAGCCTACCACGCGATCATGAAAGTCAAACCACTGATCAATTGCCTGTGCCTCACTGACATACCCTCGTTGGCGCCAGAGACTGACCGAAAACCCGTTAACGTCAACAGCGCCTGGTTCTGCTCGCTCAGGATGGGCAGGCATAATCCTCATGAACAAACGATCGATTTCAATCCCGGCAAGGTCCGTTATGATCACGCCAACATCAATCATTTCATGGTATCCAGGGGTAATACCGGTCGTTTCAACATCCACATGAGCAAGCAGCCACTGCTCCGGTTCGGCCTGGGGATTAGAAAGGCTAAATGGCACCTTTGCCATGTCCTTGACAAAATCCGGCTCCGTATCCGCCGAAGCAACCCACGGCAATACTAAGCAGAGTATGCAGATCAAACGCATGACACCTCCTTTTGGGCTATTCTGTACGAGTTAACGCTCAATCGGCACTGGCCGATATAGCTCATGGCTCTAGGGCAGTTCACTCAGGCCGAAGCTTTGCTCAGTCCAGCTCACCCTGCCACCAATAGTTTTGGTGTTAACTCCCTCACCAACACAATACAGGGCCTGATGCGACCGGGGGACATTCATCACCAAGCAACTAATTAAATCTCGCTCAATCTGCCATCAACGTCAGCCTGGCGCAAAGCAGTATCGCCAATCCGTTCGGGTACCTGCCAGTCAGCATCGTTAGCGTAGGAACCGGCAATGATCCTGTCCATGGACTCAAACGAGGTTTCGTCCAGTTTCATACCGGGTGCATCGGCTACTCCCCCGCCTGCCCGAAATTCCAATAGTTCTACGCCCGCGGGCCCTGCTGTGTATTTATAAGGCTGGCCATTGGGGACAAAGAACGTTGAACCCGCCCGCAGGGTCTGATTTCCCATCAGGATTTCACCTGCAACCACGTAATACAGGCAATCACCAAATTTTGGATGACTATGTCTGAACAGCGGGAAGTTAGCACCGAACCAGACGTGGACAAGGCTCATGCCATCAGGTTTTTTCTGTACCAGCAACGGTGTTGTCGTCGTCCCTGGAATGAATGCTTTAACCATCTCTCCTATCTTGGTTCTTGCTTCAGCAGAACCATATTTTTTTGCCAGGGGTTCATGGGCAAAACCATCAGCTGATTTCTCAACCCGGACCCTGGTTCTCTGCACAGGAGGTACGATTTCAGGGTTTGCATTAATTTCAAATCCGCCACGGCGTGACACAAATTTCTTCGAATCAACCAGGGCATCTTCATTCAGTTGTTCACTCATGGTGCTTCCTTAATGTTCGTTTTAAAATCAATAGGCCGTGTCGCCAAACAAACTAAAGCTTTTGTCTCTGCTGCGAACCGAAGATAGTCGGCGCTCGCCCTGCGCTTGCTGACCAATCCGGTGCACACTTTAACTCTCGCCCCTGGACGCTGA
>NZUN01000094.1 GCA_002697205.1 Gammaproteobacteria bacterium | reverse complement strand
AAAATTCACAACCATATTGCAAGAATATCGGAAAGCAAAGAGTATTACAGAAATACGACTTTATCTTGAAACTATGGAAAAGGTTTTACCGGGTATTGTATTAGTCCTAAGCTGTTCAGTGATGACCTATCGGTGTGAGCGTATAATCTTTTAGGTTGGTCAAGCAGGAACAGGGGCCTGGTTGCTCTAACAGGGTCCTGGGTTATGGTCTTGCTGCGAACCTTTTTTACCTGGGTAGCCTGCCAGGTTTTTTCCGGTCTGTGATCATTGCCTATGGCCAGACAGAAACAGGTATCGTGCCCTAATCGGGCTGTCAGCATGTTGAGTAGATAAGCTGAGTTTTTATCCTGCTCCATGACTTCAAAGGTAGAACCAGGGTCTTCCGGAAACAGCGGAGCTGTCCTGGTTTTAGCAGGACAGAATTGAGTTGATTTCAGTGCCAGGTTGTCGACTTCTGGCATGTCATGGATTCTATCCAGTTGTAATTGGGCCAATGCCAGGAACATATCCTGGTCGTTATCCGGTTTTGCCAGATCTATCGTGATTTTTTTTGCAGGATGGCTTCGGTGGGTCAGCTCTATCGTAAAACTATGGGCGTATAACTGTCGGTTTCGGGTAAATCCACAGAATTCGCCGATGAGTCGTTTCATTGGAAAGAGCAGCGATTGCAGATTGCTGATATCGGTCATGAAATTTAATTCGGACTGGAATGAAACTTTTTGAGGGACAAATTTCTGGGGATCTGATATCAGCCCCTTCAGTTTTGATAAGCTCTGGTCTAAGTCACTGCCAAAGCGCCGGCTTAACCCGGATGGGGGTAATTTGAAGAGATCTTCTAGGGTTTGTATGCCCATTCGTTGTAACTGGCTGATAATTTTTAGTTCAATGCGTAAGTAATGAATGCTGACCTGACCAAGGATCTCTGCCGGGCTTTTCTCGATATTGTCTTTAATGCCCGCTTCTGCACTCATTAACGCAGCTAGCGGTGTTACATTAACACCTATCGCTGCACTGTACCCAAGCGGGATTAAATTTTCAGTGATCTGCTTCTTCAGGTTGGCAAGCCCGGTAAACAGGGTAAGGCAGCCAGTGATATCGAGCAGCAGGCAGTGAGGTTCCCTTACGGCGACATTGGGAGTGAATTGGTAAGCCCAGTGGGCGAGTTGTAGTAATGCCCGGGTTTCTTTTTCTTCATTTCGATCAATACATTTTAGGTTGCTGCAAATAACGTGCGCACTGCTGGCAATGCTGCCGGTTTCTATTCCTGCTGCGCAGGCTGCAGTATTACTCATAAAGATACGACCAGCTGATGTAATAGAGACAGGGGTTATCAGCACTTCGAAATTGTTAGCCAATGGCTTTTTTTGTTCTTTGTGTGTTGAGGGCTCTTTATACGCTGAGGGCTCTTTGTTCGCTGATGGCTCTTTATACGCTGATGGCTCTTTATGGGCTGATGGCTCTTTATACGCTGAAGGCTCTGCTATTGAGCGGCTGAATACTTCCAGGGGAAGCCTGGAGAAGTGGAGACAGAGCCATAGTCTTTGCTTAGGTGTGTTATTGATCATTCCATGGTATTGATTGATTGCTTTATTGTTTTCTATCAAAGCTATTGCCCAGGCTGGGATGGATTAAAGTTTGGCCTGGCCTGGTTTGGCCCGACCTGGCTTGGCCTGGCCAGACCAAGCCGGCCTTGGTATCAGTTGCTGCCTGTCGGTATTGAAATTTCCGTGGTAAAGAGACTTTTTGAGAAGAGACCTTTTGAATAGTGGTGACAGGGGCGTGTGGCCTGCGTAAGTCTAAGTCACCTCTAAACTGAATATCGATGGGACCTGGAGCCCATCCTCCAGGTCGCTTTATAATGGACACACAAATATCTGATTTTTTTGATAAGTTACTTTTTCTATTGGGTTGCAGGTGTAATCGCAATGGTGCCGGTGACGACTGTTCCGCTGCTTTGTCGGAGCGAAATACCAGTCCCCAGCTTTGGCCTGCTTTACAGGCCAGTTGCAGGCGGCGGATATGCTTTGATTGTATGCTTTTATCTGGCCAGGCAAGTACGGCGCTGCAGGCACCCGACGCCAGAGATTTTTCTATTGCCCATAACTGGTCTGCTGTTGATTTTGGCCTGATGATAAGGATGGTTTCTATCTTGATACCTGCCTGGATCAGTGCCGGGGCATAGGGTATGTAGGGCGAACCAATCCAGGCGATCCAACGGCTCTGTTGCTGGCTGAGTAAGGCTAGAGCAGGTGCTAATAATCTCAGTTCGCCTATCCCCGAATAAGGGTATAGCAGTTCGGTAACTGATTCTCTGGGCCAACCGTTATCGGGCAGCCAAGGGTCCAGTTCGGGAAATCCGGTTGGAATTCCTTTGGCCAATGATAAGGGCAGGTGATTCGCTCGCCACAGTCCGGTCTCCTGCATAAGTTGCTGTAATTCAGATATCTCGGTCATACGAGGAGTGACTTTAAATGGGTAAATTACTGTACATATATACAGTAATTTAGTCAAGTGTGTTTCATATGCCGTGATTGGGCCAAGAAAATTGAAACGGCTCAGTAAGACTCGAATTTTTAAGGACGAATCAGCTCAGACTGGTGCCTGCTCGGCAATACTCACTCAGGGAGCAAACTGGGTTATTCGACAAAAGTCGTGAAATTCTCAAGGGGCTCGCGTTCGCTGACTAGATCGTTAACAGGAGCTTCCTGATCTGCTTTACCAATGGCCACGCCGCAAAACAATCTGAGTTCATCCGGTGCCTTAACAAATTCGCTGACAGTCCTGGGTTTTGCTGCCCAGGACTCTTGGGCGCAGGTGTCGAGTCCTGCTTCCTTGGCCAGAAGCATAAAACTCTGCAGGAACATGCCCAGGTCAGACCATTGTGGCAGGCCCATTTGCCGGTCGACAAAACAGAAAATTGCCGCAGGCGCACCAAAGAACTGGAAATTTTCGGCCAATCGTCTGAGACGAGCGGGTTTATCTTCTCTGGGAATACCTAGCAGGGCGTACATTTGTTCGCCCACCAGGAATCGAGACGATCGATAAGGTTCGGTTAGTTTAGCTGGGTAGATCGAGTAGGAGGGTTCTTCCGGTTGTGGATGATCGAGAACATATTGTTTAAAACGGATCATTGCCTGGTCATTAATCACGAAAATACGCCACGGCTGGACATTTCCACCAGAGGGTGTCCGTGCTGATTTTGTAAGCAGGTCTGCCAGGGTCTGGTTTGAAATGGGCTCGTTTTTGAAAGCACGGATTGACTTTCGGGTAGCAATGGCTTGGCTTACTTTCACGCTGACGCTCCTGGATCACAAAAAAATATTCTAGCATGGTTAAAATGGATGGGAACTTGCTGTTTCAAGGTTGATTTCCAGCGCTAACTTTCTAATTTCAAAGCCAAGGCGTGATCTTCCTTCACCTCTTCCATGACAACATAAGTCTTTGATTCCCGGACACCGGGGAGTGTTAGCAGGGTCTCCCCCAGGAGTAGTCTGTATGCTGACATATCTGCAACCCTTGCTTTGATCAGATAGTCAAAATTACCTGATACAAGGTGACATTCCAGGATTTCTGGAAGCTGCAGGACTGCAGCAGCGAATTCGGCAAAGATATCCGGGGAGGTGCGCACCAGGCTGATCTCAACGAAAACCAGCAAACCGAGTTGGGTCAGGTGCGGATTCAGTTTTGCATGATAGCCCGTTATGTATCTTTGATTTTCAAGGGTTTTTACGCGCTCACTGCAGGGTGTTGCACTGAGACCCACTATTTTGGCGAGTTCTGTATTAGTAACGCGAGCATTGGCTTGCAGGTGATGCAGGATACGTAGATCGGTTCTATCTAGTGATTTACCCTTCATAAGTGACATTCCTTAGTATAAAACTATATATAATTATCATTAATTGTAGTATTACACTAAATTAATTCAATTATTTAGTGAGAAAAACTCCTTTTCAGTCTTCTATAATATAGGCCCCAGAACAAGATCAGTCAGGGTGTTACAGCAATGAAAATCGGTGTACCTAAAGAAATAAAGAACCATGAGTATCGAGTTGGTCTATTACCTGGTTCAGCCCTGGAGTTGATCCATCATGGTCATCAAGTCATGGTTGAAACAGGTGCAGGGGAAGGTATTGGCTTCATTGATGAGGCCTATCAGCAGGTCGGTGCAGAAATCGTAACCAGTGCTTCGGCCGTGTTCGGTGAGGCAGATCTGATTGTCAAGGTGAAAGAACCCCTGGAAAAGGAAAGAGCCTTATTAAGGTCCGGGCAAACGCTGTTTACCTATCTTCATCTCGCGCCGGATCTTGCCCAGACCCAAGATCTGATCGACAGTAATGCTGTTTGCATCGCTTATGAGACGGTAACTGATGCTGCAGGTCGATTGCCACTGCTGGCACCCATGTCGGAAGTGGCTGGAAGAATGTCGATTCAGGCGGGTGCCATGTGCCTCGAAAAATCTCATGGCGGCAGCGGTGTGTTGCTGGGTGGTGTGCCCGGCTCACCTCAGGCCAAAGTCGTTATACTCGGTGGCGGCGTGGTTGGCAGGAATGCCACCATGATGGCTGTGGGTATGGGTGCCGATGTTACCGTCATTGATCGAAGCCTGGATGCGCTTCGTCATATTGATGAATGCTTTGGAAATCGCGTTCAAACCCTTTTTTCAACGCAGGATACCGTGCATCGATTTGTTCTGGATGCTGATCTGGTCGTTGGTTCGGTACTGATTCCGGGCGCTTCTGCACCCAAATTGATTTCCAGGGCCATGATTCAGGCCATGCGCCAGGGTAGTGTCCTGGTCGACGTCGCCATCGATCAGGGTGGGTGTTCGGAAACGTCAACTGCGACTACCCATGCAGAGCCCACTTATCTGATTGATGATGTTGTTCATTACTGCGTTGCCAATATGCCAGGTGCAGTGGCGCGGACCTCCAGTCTGGCCTTGAATAATGCGACTCTGCCATTTGTCCTGGAATTGGCAGATAAGGGTATCGAGTGTGCATTGCAAGACAACGGCCATTTGCTGAATGGACTGAATGTCTGTCATGGTAAGGTCACCAATGCATCCGTGGCGCAGGCTCATGACATGGCTTACCACGAAGGTTTAACGGTTCTTTAATCAATCCTGGTATAGGAATTTTACATCAGTGGCTGGTTTCAAGGTGATCTGGGGTCAATCAGCATCGTTTATAGGTTATCTAACCCAATGGCAGTAAACTCTCTGTGAAGAGTCATCGTCGATTTGATGATTTATGGATTGAAACTGTTATAGAGATTACTTTAGGAAATCCTATGAAGCTGTTAGCCTTTTTGATTGCAGCCCTACTCGTCCTGCTATCTGCTTGCGACAAACCTGAACCGGGCCACAGAGCTGCAATCTCACCACCCATTGCTAACCAGGTTGACACCTGGATAGGTTCAGGTGACCAGAGAAGACTCGATGAATATTACTGGATACGAGACGATAGTCGTACTGACCCTCAGGTATTGGGCCTGTTAGAGGCTGAAAATGACTATACAGCCCAGGTCTTAGCTCACACAGAGAAACTACAACAGACACTGTTTGAGGAAATCACTGGTCGACTGACAGATTCGGATATGAGCGTTCCGGTCAGGAATGGGCCGTTTTTCTACGTAAGGCGATTTAATAAAGGGGGAGAGTATCCTGTATACGTTCGCTACCCGGTAGCCGAGCCCGAAGCTAAACAGCTTTTGCTGGATGCTAACAGTTTATCACAGGGGCACGATTTTTATCAGCTGGGGAATTGGAAAGTCAGTCCGAATCACCAGCAGGTAGCCTATGCAGAAGATACGCTGAGCCGAAGATTGTTCAGAGTTAAGATAAGGGATATTGCCGATCAGCGAGATCTGGTTGATACCATTACAGGGGCTGCGACCTCGCTTGCATGGAGTGCTGACGGACATTATCTGTTCTACGTAAGGAAGCATCCCCAGACGTTACGGGAGCATGAAGTTTATCGGCATGCTGTCGGGACATCATCTGACCAGGATGTCCTGATCTATACCGAACAGGACACTGCTTTTTCTGTTTCGGTATCGGAAAGTCGTTCTAAAGCATTCATTCTGATTCGCCATGAAAGCACTGACAGTACAGAAGTCAGCGTGATACCGGCCGGTCAGCCAGAGGCAGAAATTGAGACCTTGCTGGGTCGCGAAGAAAAGCACGAGTATCGGGCTCGTCATCATGATGGCTACTTCTACCTGTTAACGAATTGGCAGGCCAGCAACTTCCGATTGATGCGGGTGGTTGAAGATCAGTTAAATTCAAAGCAATCCTGGCAGGAAATCATTCCGGCCAGAGACGATGTATTGATCAGTGATTTTGAGATATTCGATGAATTCATCGTGGTGGAGGAGCGTGCTCAGGGGCTATCAAGGCTGAAGATCAGATTTTTTGATGATCGAGTGGATATTTCAATTCCTGTTAGTGCGTCGCCTTACACCATTGCGCTGTCGAGTAATCCTGAATCGGCCAGTGATAGGGTTCGTTATCAGTTCAGCAGTTTGATTACGCCTGACTCAGTATTCGAATTTGATGTCCATACCCAGCAGTCGATTTTATTGAAACAAGACAAGATTGTCGGTAATTATGACCCAGCTTTGTATCAGTCTTCGCGATTCGAATTTAGCGCACGTGATGGCGTGAAGGTGCCAGTATCTATGGTTTATCGCCAGGGTCTTTATCGGGCAGGGCAGAATCCTGCTTATCTTTATGCCTACGGCGCTTACGGATATTCCAGTTCGCCTTATTTCCGTAAATCCATTTTATCACTTATTGACCGGGGTTTCGTTTTTGCGATTATTCATGTCCGTGGGGGGCAGGAACTGGGTCGCACCTGGTACGATCAGGGACGTCTGCTGAACAAGAAAAACACCTTCAATGACTTTATTGATGGTACCCGATTCCTGGCTGACAATGAGTTCATCGATGTCGACCGTGCCTTCGCATCCGGTGGCTCTGCTGGTGGCCTGTTGATGGGTGTTATAGCCAATCAGGCGCCGCAGTTATACCGAGGAATTATAGCCAGGGTTCCCTTCGTCGATGTGGTCACAACTATGCTTGATGGGTCAATTCCGCTGACTAATCTGGAGTTTTCAGAATGGGGAGATCCCAGCAACAGGGCAGACTATGATTACATGTTGTCATATTCACCCTATGACCAGGTCAAGCCGCAGGGTTACACCAACATGCTGGTTACGACTGGTCTGTTTGATTCCCAGGTACAGTATTTTGAACCGGTGAAATGGGTGTCTCGCCTGCGTAGATTGAAAACTGATGAGAATCAATTGTTGCTCGATATTGATATGACCTCCGGTCATGGCGGCAGTTCAGGTCGGTATCAGCGTTATCGTAAAACGGCACTGGAATATGCCTTTATTCTGGATTTGACTGATAAGGAAATAAATCCATGGAATTAACCCAACGACTTGAGATCCCAGTATCCAATCAGGTGGTCTGGGATGCGCTCAATGACCCGCTTATCCTGATGCAGTGTTTACCGGGGTGCCAGAGATTTGAAGCAACGGCCGAGAACTGTTTTGAGATGACAGTCCAGGCTAAGGTAGGGCCGGTAAAGGCCGTTTTCAAAGGGGAGGTCATGCTGACAGAAATGGATCCGCCCAGGGCTTACCGGATTTCAGGGCAGGGTCAAGGCGGCGTGGCTGGCTTCGCCAAAGGAGGGGCGCAGGTATCTCTGGTCCCTGCCGGTACAGTCGCGCAGCCGGCAACTTTGATGACTTACGTGGTCATTGCAACTGTGGGTGGAAAACTGGCTCAGGTAGGCAGTAGACTGATTAATGGTGCAGCGCGAAAAATAGCTAAACAGTTTTTTACAGAATTTGTCCGAATTGTTTGTAAACAGGAAGCAATGGATGTAGTAATAGAGACAATACAAGGAGAAGGTTGATGTCAGAAACCGTGAATTTGATCGTAAATGGACAGGATAGGGCGGTGTCATGTTCTGCTAACACCACCCTGTCGCAATTGTTGCGCGAGCACCTGATGCTTACCGGAACTCATGTTGGTTGCGATACCAGTCAGTGCGGCGCGTGTACCGTGCATGTGGATGGTAAGGCCGTTAAATCCTGCACCATACTCGCCGTTCAGGTTGACGGCTCAGAGGTTACCACAATTGAAGGTATCGCCATTCAGGGTGAACAGCATGCCATGCAGACTGCCTTTAAGGAATGTCACGGCCTGCAATGTGGCTTTTGTACGCCGGGAATGATTATGGCCTCAATTGATCTGGTGCAGTCAGGAGAGGATCTGACCGAGCCTGCAATTCGTAAGGGGCTGGAGGGAAATATCTGCCGTTGTACGGGCTATCACAATATTGTATCTGCGGTGGCAAGTGCCGGGCAGAAAATGCGGGAGGCGTGAGCGATGAGCAATGAACTAATAGGAGAAAGAGTTCTAAGGAAGGAAGACAATCGATTTATTACTGGTAAGGGGCGCTATACCGATGATATTAACTTGGCCGGGCAGACCTACGCCTGCTTTGTCAGGTCTCCGCATGCCCATGCGAATATAAAGGGATTCCATACCAGCACTGCTGAAAATGCCCCGGGGGTCGTGGCGGTGCTGACCGGGCTGCAGGTCCTGGAAGATGGCTTGGGAGGATTGCCTTGTGGTTGGATGCTGCACTCCAAAGACGGTTCTGAGATGAAGCAGCCCGTGCACCCGATCATGGCTGGAGAGAAGGTAAACTATGCCGGTGAACCGGTGGCTGTTGTGATTGCCGATACTTATGAGCAAGCCAAAAATGCAGTTGAACAGGTGGCGGTTGATTATGAAGTCCTGCAGGCAGTGGTCGATACCAGTAGCGCTGCAGAGCAGGCAGATATTTACCCGGATATCCCAGCAAATACCTGCTATAACTGGGAATTAGGCGATGCCGAGGCGACCTCACAGGGGCTGGCTGAGGCGGCCCATATTACCCGAATTGAGCTTATCAATAACCGTTTGATACCCAATGCGATGGAGCCTCGTGCCGCTATTGCAGATTACAACACCGGCACTGAGGAACTCACTTTATACACGACCAGCCAGAATCCGCACCTCGTTCGATTGATATTTACCGCGTTCGTTCAGATAGCCGCTGAACACAAGCTGAGAGTGATTGCGCCAGATGTGGGTGGTGGCTTTGGTTCGAAAATTTTTGTTTATTCGGAAGAAACAACCATCTCATGGGCGTCTAAAAAAATTGGCAGACCGATTAAATGGACAGCTGAGCGAAGTGAGTCTTTCCTGACAGATGCGCACGGGCGTGATCATCATACTATGGCTGAATTGGCTTTGGATGAGCAGGGCAATTTTCTCGCTCTGAAAGTGAAAACCACGGCTAACATGGGCGCGTATTTATCAACCTTCGCATCGGCGGTGCCCACTTATTTATATGGCACTTTGTTGGCAGGACAATACCGCACACCCAGTATTTATGTAGAAGTAGATGCGGTTTTTAGTAATACAGCACCGGTAGATGCCTATCGTGGTGCCGGTCGACCCGAGGCCACATATGTGCTTGAACGATTGGTTGAAAAGGCTGCCAGTGAGTTGGCCATAGATCCAGCTGAATTGCGACGCAGGAACTTCATCGGCAAGGATCAGTTCCCTTATCAGACCCCGGTTGCCCTTGAGTATGATATTGGCGACTACGAAGCCAGTCTCGATAAAGCACTGGAGATGTCCGATTACGCAGGGTTTGCTTCTAGAAAAGATGCCTCGCAGAGAGCAGGCAAGCTACGGGGTATTGGCCTGAGCTGTTATATCGAAGCCTGTGGCTTGGCTCCATCGGCGCTGGCGGGATCCCTGGGAGCCGGAGTCGGGCTGTGGGAATCAGGGGAGATCAGGGTCAATCCAACCGGCTCTGTAACCGTTCTGACCGGTAGTCATAGCCATGGCCAGGGTCACGAGACCACCTTTGCCCAATTGGTGTCCGCTAAGCTGGGTATTCCCATTGATGATATTGAAGTGGTTCACGGCGACACCGGTAAAATGGATTTTGGCCTTGGTACCTACGGGTCAAGATCTTTGGCCGTGGGCGGTTCTGCGCTTTCCCGGGCTGCCGATAAGGTGATAGCTAAAGGCACAAAGATCGCGGCCCACCTGCTTCAGACGGATGCTGAGAATATCGAATTCGATGCTGGAGAATTCAAGGTCATTGACAGCAACGAAGCTAAATCGATTCAGGAAATAGCCTTTGCTGCATATGTAAACCATGATTTTCCAATCGATGAACTGGAACCAGGCCTCACGGAAAAAGCGTTTTATGATCCTGTCAATTTCACCTACCCGGCAGGCACACACATCTGCGAAGTGGAAATTGACCCTAATACCGGGGTAACCGAAATCACGAAATTTACCGCGGTGGATGATTTTGGCACCTTGATCAATCCCATGATTGTTGAAGGTCAGGTGCACGGCGGGCTGGTTCAGGGGATTGGTCAGGCGCTGCTTGAGAATTGCGTTTACGACACCGAAGGTCAGCTGGTGACGGGTTCCTATATGGATTATTGCATGCCACGAGCGGATGATGTGCCCTCGTTTGATGTGGGTATGACCTGTACGCCCTGTACCCATAACCCGGTTGGTGCAAAAGGCTGCGGTGAAGCAGGTGCTATAGGCTCACCCCCTGCCGTCATGAATGCCGTGCTGAACGCTTTGGGCCAGACCGATATGGATATGCCAGCCACTTCGGAAAAAGTCTGGCAAGCCATTCAGAATGCTGCTGCATCAAATTAAGGAGGCTGTATGTACGATTTTAATTATCATAAACCGGACACCGTAGCTGATGCGGTTGCTTTATTTAACGCCGCTGAGGATGCCATGTACCTTGCAGGTGGCCACACCTTGATCCCTGCCATGAAGCAAAGGTTGAGAGCCCCGACGGATCTCATTGATCTGTCTGCAATCCAGTCGCTTGGTGAAATACAGGCAACGGGTGGGAGCCTGCTGATAGGCTCAACGGTTACCCATAGTCAGGTAGCAGAATCTGAAGTGGTATCAGCAGAGGCGCCTGTGCTTGCCGCTCTGGCATCTGGAATAGGTGATCAACAGGTTCGCAACAGGGGTACCATCGGTGGTTCTGTTGCAAACAGTGATCCTGCTGCAGACTACCCTGCAGCGGTATTAGGTTTGGGAGCTAGTATTGTCACAGACCGGCGTGAAATTGCGGCTGATGATTTTTTCCAGGATATGTTTGAAACGGCACTTGCGGATGACGAGATGATAACGGGTATTCGCTTTCCAGCCACTGCTTCAGCGGCGTATGCGAAATTCCCGAATCCAGCCTCGCGCTATGCAACGGTGGGTGTGCTGGTGGCAAAAACAGCTGAGGGGGTGCGGGTCGCAATCACCGGCGCTGCTACCAGCGTGTTCAGGGCAACCGAGATGGAACAGGTGCTGAATGATAATTTCAGCGTTGAGGCGCTGGCCGAAGTCAGGCTTGCCAGCGATGATATGAATGCCGATATTCATGCTGGTGCAGAATATCGAGCCCATCTGTGTGGCGTTATGGCTGCTCGAGCGGTAGCGTCAATCTAGAAAATGGTCTTTGCTGGCGCAGGAGAGACTCGGGCAAGCTGCTCGCCTGAAGCTGTGCTGTTAGTTTCAGGCATGGGTCAGCGTCAACATCGGTTTAAACTGTCTTTCTTTCCCTGACCTATTTAAATCCAACTGTTGTCATCCTGGGTCACTCGAATTGTTGGCTCGCGTAGCCGCTTTTTTATGAAGACAATATTCTGAAATAAATTTAGGCTAGACCTGGCAAGATCAGGTTCTGCGACTGCAGTCAGCGATGTGGATTCCATGCGGATGAAGGTAGGTTCTCAGGTAGGTTCAGTATTAATAGCGGTAGGCCCGAACACAGGGTGACATCAGCCATCGCAGGCTTAAAGTCTAGATTATTGTGTGGATTGTCTGCGCCTTTACTAGCCTTCAAGGCCCATGAGATTGGCCATATTCCCATAGTAGAACGCATCCATGGTTTGTTCGTCGCATTCCGTCATGGCGGCTTCGAATTTTCTGATGGGGTCCGATGTTCCCTCTGGGTGGGGATAATCCGATGCGAACACCAGCATCTCGGGTCCTACGTTATCGATGATCCAGCCTACTGGTTCACCGGCAAAGGGCGATACCTTGATGCGTTGCCTGGCAGTATCAGACGGCAGCTCGTTAAAATTTCGCTTTCGCTTGAACAGACCTGCGGTGTAATCCAACGATCTCAGCCAGCTCGGCAGCCAGAACCCAGCGTGTTCCATAGAGATACAGCGCAGGCCAGGATGACGATCAAATACGCCGTCAAAGATGAGGGCGGCAAGAAATATCTGGGCACTGTTGCCAATGGTCATGAGGCCCAGCTCGCCAGCAGGTGCATCCCCGCCCAGTTCCAGGCTGGTCTTGCCATTGTTCTTAAAACTTTGCGGGACGGCACGATAATGACCATTCACGGCAACGTGGCAGACTATCGGAATTTGAGCTTGGCTGAATAACGCCCAGAAGGGATCGAAATCCAGGTGGGTAAAGGACAGTGCCTTGTCATCAGGTTCGTTGGTGTCAACCATAAAGGTGTAACAGCCATCCATGAGCCCCTGTCGGGCAATAGCCAGTGCTCTGTCCGGGCCCAGGCTCAAGGGAACATAACCAATGGCTTTTAGTCGGGGATCGTGGCTACAGAATTCACCCATGGCTTTATTTAGCGTGTAGGCTCCGGCTTCAAGTAAGTCATGGGTGCCAACATGGGCGACCTGGTGAAAGGCGAAGGTGGGTAGTACCCATTGAATTTCAAAGCCAAACAGATCTAGAGCATGGGAACGTTCGCGCGGGTCAAATGCGCCGATCCGATTCCAGCCGCTCTTGCGGTTGTCAAGCAGGGCTGCCTCAAACTTTGCCATGGTTTCAGGATTGGCCTGGCGCTTTTGGAACAAATCTCTACCTCGGTCCAGGCCGGCCTGGTTGGTGGGCAGTTCGGTTTGCGCCGACATGGGCTGGATTTTATCAATATGTTCATGGGTGGCAGCGTTAGTGAGGAAGTCATCGAGTTCTATAACGTGACTGTCTGCGTCAATAATGCGTCGGTGCTGGGCGTAAGTCATAGGGCTAAACCTCAGTAATCCAGAATATCTGAGCCATAACTTAGCAATTGTGCAGTAATGTGTAAATTAAAACGACTTGGCGGGATCACTTATTTTTCAGCGTTGAGTTCACGCAGGTGATTGATGAACCGCAACAGCACGTCATAGGGCTGATTGCCGACTACATAAAGTTCTTGGCTGGTAAAGGTCGGTACGCCGGTAATGCCGTTTTCCCACGCTCGTTGCCAGTCTGCGGTGACCTGGGGACTGAATAGGCGATGATCGAGCACATCACGAGCCTGGTCACCATCCAGCCCACTGTCTTCGGCTATTTCAAGCAGAATGTGTTTGTCGCCGATATTGACGTTGTCCACGAAATACGCCTTGAACAACCTATCATGAATGGTGCTGCCGCCTTCCTGGGTGTCCGCCCAGGATCCCAGTTCCTGGGCTAACCTGCTGTTGTAGGTCATGTCCCTTTTGCCATAGGCCAGGCCAGCTTCTTCCATGAGCGCGCGCATCTGGTTGCCCATGGCCTTCATGTCTTCAGGGTCTCGATTAGGAAACAGATCCCTGACTGGCATGCCCTCGTCGGCGATTTTCGGATGCAAGGGGAAATGGATCCAACTGGTTAAGAGGGCATGCTCGGTCTTCAGGCGTTCAATACTCACGGTACTGAGATAACACCAGGGTCAGATATAGTCGCTGAAAATCTCGATATGGAGCGGGGTCATGTTTGTACCTATCTGTTATTAAGCGCTATCCATGAAGCGCTATCTATAAAGCGCAATCTATGAAGTGCAATCACTATTGTAAATTAGCACAGGTTTGCGAGAGGTTCATCCTGGCTGGTCTGGCTGGTCTGGCTGGTGTAAGCGTTCAGGCTGAAGATGTCCTAATTTAGCCTTATGCATTTCCGTCCCAGGGTAAAGACCCCGGATAAGCCGATGTTATACCGGCTTAGCATCTCCACACCTGTGGATCAGGCAAGTCGATGTTATGATGCGTCTTTCTGTCGGCTTCTCTGATTAAATCGCTGGCTAGGGGGCTATCAATGAAAGGCGGACATCTATGGATCAGGCATCAATGTGTCAGGCATCGATGTACCGATCGCAGGCAACGAGAACACAGTATGAGTATAGTGGGGTGGCCATGTGTTGGACGACAGCTATGATGGCAAACTAGGGTAGATTGAATCGAGGACGTTATGTTTGTTTATAATGCCTGGTATATCGCTGCGTGGGCAAGCGAAGTTGAAAGACAACCGCTGCATAGAACGCTGCTTGACGAAGCCATTGTGCTTTATCGAAAACGCGATGGTAGNGCGGTAGCACTCGAAGACGCCTGCCCGCACCGAAAATTACCCCTGTCNATGGGAACTGTGAATGGCGATCTGATTCAATGTGGTTATCATGGCCTGGAATTTGACTGTACCGGGCAATGCGTGCATATCCCGGGCCAGCAGAAAATTCCTCGCCGTGCCAAAGTCAGAAGCTACCCNGTTGTTGAACGCTGGGGNCTGCTGTGGNTGTGGATGGGTGAAGCANGTACTGCAGATGCCGGTGANATCATCGATATACCGCATTATGAGGATTCCAGCTGGGNGGTTAANCGTGGCCCNGCCATGCCTATNGACTGCGACTATCGTTACATGACCGACAATCTGGTCGACCCGTCACANGTCAGCTATGTCCATAAATCTTCTCTGGGAAATGAAGAGACTGTCGGTATCCCGGTCACCACAGAGGAGAAAGGTAATGCTGTTATTGTCAGCCGNTGGATTGAAAATGCCGTGNTGGCACCTTTTTTTCAACCGTATATGAAGTTTTCCGGTAAAGCTGANCGCCTGCAGCACTATGAAGTACGGNTACCTTGTTCTGCTGTTATCAAGGACGTTATTTCACCGGCAGGCANTGGTGCNCCTCAGGGNAATATCCACCCGGATTCGTTCCTGCTTGATTCCTATAATTTCCTCACCCCNGTCACGGCTGACAGTTGTCGTTATTACTGGTTCCAGGTTCGCAATTTCGATCCGCAGGATGCAGCAGTGAGTGCCCTGCTGACCGAGGACTTCATTACCGCCTTTAATGAAGATGTACTGATACTTGAGGCTGTCCACCGGGGCATCAAAAATACCCGAGCTGAGCTGATTCATCTGCAGATNGACNCGGGCAGTGCNAGGCTGCGGCGGCTGCTGGATGAGATGGTCNGGCAAGAGCAGGCAGCCAGGAAACAGCAGCAGTGAATGATTCCGCAAACNCTNNNTGGCAGATGCCTAGTTTCAGCCATGCGCTNGGGTGNTTTTCCGGGGTGATGATCATTCTTGCAATCGGGTTCCAGGTCNTTCACATTAACAGCCACAGTTTACTGTTTCTGTGTGTCCTCTGGGTGTGCTGTAACGCCNCTGTGCTAGGCGCANATTTTGTGGCCATCAAGGGTGCAATGACATCGGGTCTGGAGCGTGGCCTGAGTATCATCTATATCTTTATCCTAATTGGCGTGCTGGTAGCTGCTTTTATCGAAAGCGGCACTATTGCATCNATTGTTTACTATGCATTCGATCTAGTGCATCCAATGATATTCCTGCCTGCGGGNCTGTTANTGTGCAGCTTCATGTCGCTGGCCACGGGAACTTCCTGGGGNACAGTGGGCACGGTTGGCCTGATCCTGCTCGGAATTGGTTCTGCGCTGCAGATACCNCTGCCTCTTATTGCTGGCATGGTTATTTCNGGGGCTATTTTCGGTGACAAGATGTCACCTGTNTCGGATACCACNAACCTGGCGGCGACCTGTGCCGGCGCTGATTTGTACGGTCATATCAGGGCCATGCTATACACCACCCTNCCGAGTTATGTTATCTGTNTGCTGCTATTCACCTGGTTGGGNCTGGAATATGGTCAGGGGCAGGTGTCAGCGGCAGAAATTAANCAGTTTAAAACCGGGTTATCGCAGNTATTTGCAATTTCGCCCTGGACATTCATTCCACTGGTGGTACTGCTGGCCCTGAGCTTCCGCGGCGTCGCGCCTGAGCCTTGTATGGTCGCCAGTATCGTCGTTGCTGCAGTGTTGGCGATGGTGTTGCAGGATCGCGCTTTCACNGATGTGATGGACAGNCTGCAGGGCGGCTATGTGATCAGCACNGGTCAAGCAAATATTGATGCCCTGCTGAATAAAGGGGGTATCCAGAGCATGATGTGGACGCTGTCATTGTCGTTACTGGCATTTGCGCTCGGCGGGCTNATGCATACCTTTGATTTTCTTACCGTGCTGTTGCGAGGTCTGCTGAACAGGATTCAGGCNGCNGCGACGTTGATGACGACAACGATTGCNGCCTGCTTTGTTGGTAACATGACCCTGGGGGACTCCTATCTGTCGATTATCATGGGCTGCCAGGTCTTCAAGGAAAAATACCAGCAGCAGGGTCTGCAAAGTCGATTATTGTCTCGTTGTGTTGAAGAGGGAGGTACCTTGACGACTTCGCTGGTCCCCTGGTCGCCGTCAGCGGCTTTTTATTTTTCCATTCTTGGCGTCACGGCCTGGGAGTATGCGCCNTTTGTTTTACTGGCGCTGGTTAACCCGGTGGTGTCCATCGTTCTCGCCTATCTCGGTTTCGGTATTCTGCGTCGATCCGCGAATGAAGTGGTCNGTGATTAGCTGCTAATGCCGAGATNGCTCAANCGGCCGATACGTTTNCTCATGAATACTTGTTTGCCAGAATCCACAACAGTNCAGGTTGCTTTTTAGCCCATATTGACCCACATTAACGGCTTGTCAGTGAANCGGAAATGAATAGTGAANAAGCCTCTCTGGCAGCCGAGCGCCGAGCACATAAAGACCACGCAATTATATCGTTTCACCCAGGAAGTGCGTGTCGCGACAGGGCTGGACATTGAAGATTATCAGCAACTGCATCAGTGGTCGGTGGAAAACCCCGAACAGTTCTGGTCCAGACTCTGGCAATTTACCAATGTTCGTTGTTCCAGGCCCTGGGATCGGGTTTTGATTCANCCGGGTCGGTTCCAGCAAGCGACCTGGTTTGAGGGTGCGCGACTGAATTTTGCAGAAAACCTGNTGCGTAATAGAAGCGACAAGACGGCCTTGATCAGCCGACTGGANAATGGCCAGCGGGTTANGCTGAGTTATCGGCAGCTTTATCAGCAGNTAGCTCGACTGGCGGCGGTGCTCAGAGCGCAGGGTGTTGTAGCGGGTGACCGGGTTGCCGGTTTCATGCCTAACGTACCTGAAACGGTGGTTGCCATGTTGGCTGCAAGCAGTATCGGNGCTATCTGGTCATCGTGCTCTCCCGACTTTGGTATTGATGGTGTTATGGATCGGTTTGGCCAGATCAAGCCTAAAGTACTGTTTTGCTGTGATGGTTATTTTTATAACGGCCAGACCCACAACAGNCTGCCTACTGTGCGCCAGATTGCCTCCAGGATTTCAGGTATTGTGCTTTTAGTTCTGGTTGAGNTTACCGGCCAGGCTGACGCGCAGGGCTTGCCNGNTTCGGTTACTTATACCGATTTATTTGATGACTTGTTAGCGATGGGTGAAACACCGGAACTGATTTTTGAGCAACTACCCTTCGATCATCCGCTGTATATCATGTACTCATCGGGAACAACCGGTGTGCCTAAATGTATTGTCCACGGCGTCGGTGGTACCTTNCTGCAACAGCTCAANGAACAGCAGTTGCATGTCGATCTGCGAGCCGATGATGTGCTGTTTTATTTCACTACCTGTGGTTGGATGATGTGGAACTGGCTGGCTACAGCGCTGGCATCTGAGGCGACNTTATTACTCTACGATGGCTCGCCTTTCTATCCGNANGCCAAGTCCTTGATNGATATGGCTGAGCAGGAAAAGGTCAGTGTATTTGGCGCTAGCGCTAAATATATTGCGTCGCTTGAAAAGGCCTATGTGGTNCCCAGAGAGACTCACAACCTTGAAAATTTAAGGGTACTGCTGTCAACCGGATCACCNCTGTCCCATGAGAGCTTTGAATACGTTTACCGTGATATAAAAGCGGACCTGTGCCTGTCATCAATCTCTGGAGGAACNGATATCATATCGTGTTTCGTGCTGGGTAATCCCTGTCTGCCCGTGTGGNCAGGAGAAATCCAGTGTCTTGGANTGGGCATGGCAGTCGAAATCTGGGATGAACAGGGTAACCACATCAGCCAGGCAAAAGGTGAACTGGTCTGTACCAGGCCTTTTCCGAGTGCGCCNATCTATTTCTGGAATGATCCGGACGGAGAGAAATATCAGAGCGCCTATTTTGAAACCTACCCGGGGATCTGGGCGCACGGCGATTACGGTGANGTTACTGAGCATCAGGGCATGATTATTCATGGTCGGTCTGACGCTGTGCTNAATCCCCAGGGAGTTCGTATTGGCACNGCGGAGATCTATCGCCAGGTAGAAAGGTTTGATGAGATCCTCGACAGTATCTGTATTGGCCAGNATTGGCAGAGTGATGTCCGGGTGGTGTTATTTGTTGTATTAAGGGACGGCTTATCATTAACGCCTGAATTGCTGCAGAATATAAANCAGGCNATCAGGCGCGAAACAACACCTCGTCATGTTCCTGCAAAAGTCATTGCCGTGACCGATATTCCCAGAACCATCAGCGGTAAGATTGTNGAACTGGCTGTACGTAAGGTGGTACANGGTGAAGCCGTGACCAATACCGATGCGCTGGCCAATCCGCAAGCGCTGAAACTGTTTGAAAANCTGAGCGAACTGCAGTTTTAGAATAAGCCCNGAATTTAGCGCTGAATNTACCCCTGGCCTGGTTGCCAGAGTAAGTGAGGTNTCTGTATGGCTGAGGGTTATCTATTGGACTGGCAATATGCTCAGCGTATATAGTCCTTGCCATTGAACCCAAAAAAAGGATTGCNGAGATGATTGATTTTGAAATACCCGAGGAAACCAAAGCTATTCGAGCCAAAGTCCGTGCGTTTGTACAGAAGGAATGCGTAGCAGCCGAGGAGATATGCACTGCAGAGAATTTTGATGCGGTTCTCAAGGAACTTCGAGGTAAGGCCCGCGCCCAGGGTTTGTGGTGTCCTTTNATCCCACCTGAACANGGCGGCATGGGGCTTAGACCGCTGGCTAATGCNCTGGTGCAGATGGAACTGGGCGAGAGTTTTCTGGGTGCTCTGGCATTGAACACGCAGGGCCCGGATGACGCCACGATGTTGACCTTGCTGGAANACGGTACTGACCATCAGAAAGAAAAGTTCCTGGGGCCCTTGCTGGAGGGCAATAAGCGAATTTGTTATTCCATGACCGAAAAAGCGGCGGGCGCNGATGCAACCGGTATGCAGACCAGCGCGGTACTTGAAGGCGATAATTGGGTTCTTAATGGCGAGAAATGGTTCAGTTCATCGGCCAGCGTAGCCGATATAGCAGTGGTCATGGCCAAAACAGATCCTGATGCGGCCCGGCATGAACAATACAGCACGTTTATCGTTGAACTGCCTAATCCGGGTTATCAGATATTGCGAAATATTGAGACGATGCAGCCACATACCGACCTGGGCTTAAAGCTGGGTGGGTCGCATTCGGAAATCAAGATCGATAATCTCAAGGTGCCCCGTGAGAATATCCTGGGAGGGCGCGGCCAGGGGTTTAACATGGGCCAGCACCGNCTGGCTTATGGCCGGTTGCGCCATGGTATGCACAATGTAGCGATGGCTCAACGAGCACTCGACCTGGCNGCCGGACACGTGGTTCAACGGTCCACTTTTGGTACACGCCTNGCNGACCGTCAGGGTGTNCGCTGGATGCTGGCAGATTGCGCTGCGGAGATTTATAAAGCGCGTTTGATGCTCCTGCACATCGCCTACAAGGCGGAGAGAGGAGAAGACCTGCGGCAGGAAAATGGGATTGCTAAAGTGTTCCTGGCGCACATGGTTCACCAGGTTGTCGATACAGCGCTGCAGTTGCACGGNGCCCTCGGTTACAGTCATGACACGCCTCTAGCACGATGGTATACCGGTATCAGAAGCCAGCGCCTGGTCGATGGTCCGGATGAAGTTCATCGCTGGCGAACCGGCGCTAATGTGATTAAAGCGTTTGAACAACATGGNACGACGGCATCCGCCTGTGGCGGTGAACTGCTTTAGGGATGGCAGGGCCATAACAGGTACTAATCCANNGCGGNCAGATTGTATGCTCTGGGTTTTGTTTGGTATTAACTGATNCCTGTCGGTTGTCGGTTATTGCCGCCNAGAGAGACAGCGCTTTGATCAATGTGTGTCTGCCTGTTGTAAAAATAGAAACCACAAGGGACCTAGTCAGAGGGCCTAATAATGACGAGATTTCTGTAGCAAGTTCATGGTTATTATTCTTATGGGGGTAGCTGGTAGCGGTAAGACGACGATTGGCAGGGCGCTGGCTACAGCGCTGGGTTGGCCTTTTTATGATGCCGATGATTTCCACTCGAGCGCCAATAAGCAGAAGATGGCGGCCGGGCAAGCATTGACGGACCAGGATCGCCGGCCCTGGCTGAATCAGTTGGCTGGCCGGATCGGTCGCTGGAGTGAACTGTCTACTGGGTCGGTACTGGCCTGCTCTGCGCTGAAGGCAAGTTATCGTTCGCTGCTCACAGCCAGGATAGATGCCGAACAGGTGGCATACATCCATCTAAAGGGCCCTAAAGCGCTAATCGCCAGGCGATTGGCGCGCCGGCAGGCTCACTATATGCCGCCTGAGTTACTCGATAGTCAGTATGAAATTCTTGAGCAGCCCGGGGATGCTCTGATGGTTGACATCAATGACCCTCCCGCAGAAATTGTCAGCGAAATCCGGTTGAAAATGAATTTGTAATCGTGGTCTGCCGGCACCTTGACTGGCGGGACCCGGTTGCAGACGTTCCGGCAGGAGCAGGGTGCTGGGTCTTAAAGAGCTTGCAGGCCTTGGCTAGTACTAGGCAGGGCCTTTATGCTGATCCTGCCTTATCAGGGTCGAACTGACGTCGTCGCGAAACCTGGACTCAGGGACCTGTTCACAGATAGCCTGTAAAATCACAGGTAAATCAAGGTCTTCTAAAGTATTGAAGTGACCTTCGTTAAACCGCCCAAACACCAGAAACCGGGCACCCCTGCGCACCAGTTCGTTAATGGCCCTATCCCGGTGCTGCGGGTCCTGCTGGTAATAAGTAATATTGGCGATACGTTTGATGGTGTCCGCGCCGACGATGAAAGTGGCTTCGGGAAAAATAGCGGCTTTCTCTACAAAGGTTGCAGCAGAAGTAAACACCAGTTCACCCAGGTCGGTGAGGCTGGCGTGGCGTTTCTGCATTTCCCAGTAGTCCAGAGGAGGCTTGTCGACATTAAAAACTGAAATCTCAAATAGTGCATTCATAGCGGTGTGTTGCTCAGCAATTCGCTTCATTTCCATATGGCCTTTATGAATGGGATCAAAGGCGCCCGGAAATATCAGAGATGGCCCAGCGACCTCAAGGGTGCTGCTTTGCTTGCCCAGCAAGACCGATTGCCAGTCAGGCTTACCGGCTGTGCTGCTAAACGAGCGCTGGTATTGGTCGCTCCTGTCTTTACTCTGCTGGTCGCTGGTTTCTCGACCGATCAGATGGCCCAGTAAGCCAAGGGTCTGCTCGGTGCACAGGTTTTCCTGCTGTTGTCTTAACTGTGCTGAGTCCGGCAGGGTGAAATCAATGGCCAGTTCCAGTGTCTCGGTTAGCGTCTGCAGCGCTATATAGCAGCGGTCTGAACCTTTTCGCTGAGGCTGGGTTGCTAAAGCTGCTGTCAGGCCGAGTCCAAACAGGGTGTCAGCTTGTTTTGAGGAAAGCTGTCGTGCTCGCTGCCAGGCCTGCATGGCCATCTGCCTGGCTGTTAAGGCACTACAGGACTGGTCTGGCGCTCTCCCTAAAAAGTTCACCATGGCGCTGCCACTGTACGGTACAATAGCTTCCAGGATTGTGGATGATGCTCCAGGTTGCTTGAGCAGATCGGCAAGGGCCTGTGAGCCACCACCTGCCAAGGCGATAACACCTGAGATATTGGCGGTGTGAATGGCCTGGATCACCGAGATTTGCACTGGTTCTATCCTTTTATTGAATCCATAGAAGTAATTAAGAGGTTTGTATCCATGCTGGAACGTATCATAGTCAGTTTTTTCATCCTGTGCTTGCCTTGTTTGTTAACTGCTGACCAGTCTGCCGAGGCAGAAGTATTAACCCTGACGCCTGAAGAGCTTGCTAATTATACTTTCGAGACCGAACAAGAAGATCCTGCGGTGGTCACAGCATTAAATGTGGGTCAACAGTATATTCTGTCTTCGCAGCGCCAATTGGTAATGGATTTGCTGGCAAGGCGTCTGGGTATCTTGAGTTTAAGCCAGTCCGAAACAGACCTGAAGGCCTTGCAGTTACTGGTCGACCAGAAGTTCATTGCAAAGAGCGATATCCGTTCATGGCAGGCCATCGGCGTTATATTCGGTGATATTCTTGTTAAGCAACATCGGCTTAAATGGATCTTTTATGAAGACGAAGATGGTTCGAGCAAGGCGCTGCAGTGGAAAGAGACAGCAAATTTTGTTTTCCCAATCACCTTGTTTTCCAGGCGGGTCCAATTTAATCAGGCTATTGTTATGAAGGACCTCTATAATGAGCTTTCCGGGGTCATTGACGGATTCAAGGCTTATGAACAGCGATTAAGATTGCCTTGAAGGTGTAAAACCTGGCCGGAATCTGTACAATCCCGGGCGGAATGGAAAGGAACCAATTGCATGAAATCAGTTCTTAAATTTATATTTGTGGATAGTCTGGTCAATATTCTGGGTGATCTTTTCGAACAGCCTATGGTCAATTGGTTATTCATTGGCTGGGGCTGGCTGGCAGTTCTGGTGATGCTGACCAGTATCGTGCAGACCGCGGCAAGCCTGAACTTTTAAAGCCGCCGGTTGGTTCGCCACTGCCTGTTGTGGGTTTGTTTAGTTGCGGGCTCATATAGCAGCATACATATAGCAGCAAGCTTGTTGAGCTGATTACTAGTTCGTTAGCAGAGCTTCAAGCCGATCCATCACCAGGTCACCAAACTCCGTTGTCGATACCAGCGAAGAATCTTCTGCATTCGGGTTAAGGTCTGCCGTGGTATAGCCTGCTTCAAATACTGCTTTCATCGCACTCCATACGTGCGCAGCCTCCTGCTCCAGACCAAAACTCATTTCCAGCATCATCGCGACAGATCCGATCATGGAGTAGGGNTTCGCTATATTCTTTCCGGCAATATCCGGTGCGGAGCCATGCGATGGCTCGTAATAGGCTTTCTCCGGGCCAATGCAGGCCGAAGGCATGAGCCCCAGAGAGCCGAGTATCCCGCCGCCCTGATCAGAAAGAATATCACCGAACATATTTTCCATTACCATGACNTCGAACTGTCCGGGATTCAGGCAAAGCGCGGTTGCCGCCGCATCGACCAGCAGGTAAATGACTTCTACATCGGGGAATTCAACCTGAACTTCTTCCAGGACCTCGTTCCACAGCACACTGGACATGAGCACATTGCTNTTGTGGATATTGTGNAGGCGNTGCTTGCGTTTTTGAGCCTGCTGGAAGCCGACCCTTAGCACNTGCCGAATCTGATCCTCTGTATATTCCAGGGTTTCATGCACATAGCGNCTACCCTGTGAATTNACNCCCCTGTCCTTTTTGCCGAAGTAGAGTCCACCGACCAGNTCCCTGATCAGCAAGATATCGATGCCATCGGGAATGACACTGGCCTTAAGCGGCGAAAATTGGGTCATATCCTTGCTTAGATAAATGGGNCGAAAATTNGCGAAGGTTTCATAACGTGCCCGCAAGGGTAATATAGCGCCCCTTTCGGCCTGTTCTTCAACGGGTATTTTTTTTGACTCNTCATAACTCAGGCCAACCGGTCCTTTGAGGATGGCATCTGCTGAGTCGCATAGCGCCTTGGTTTCATCGGGGAAGGCATGACCGTGNCTGAAATAGGCGCTGGCGCCAAAGGGTGCTGGCAGAAGCTCAAANGNCAGGTCCCGGTGCTGGTTGAGTAAACTGAANACCCGAACGGCTTGAGCCATAATCTCCGGGCCAATGGCATCTCCGGCNAGAATGGCGATCTTGTAGGCATTGGTCATGATCNATCTCTTANAAAAAATGCAGTTTAGCATGGCAGCTGAGATCAGNTGNCCGATACTGCTGATAAGGTGATAANCGGTTACGGATTCTGAGTCGGGNTGTCGGCAGNCAGAATCCGTTTTCAGGGTTTTATTTCAATACAGCAGATAGTCTTGTCTAGTGCTGGCCCAGCTTTGCCTGGCCATCTCTATTGCCTGGTACAGTTCNGGCAGNTCCCGATCTGGATCATCTATCCAGTGNCTGAGCCAGGGACCGCCATTGATAACATCGATGGGAATGCGNTCAGNCTCATATTCATAGTCGTGGTAGCGCCATAATTCATAGTCGGGACNTAGATTGCGTAGNAGTTTTAACAGGGTCGCGACCAGGGCATAGGGTTGGAANGTCTGGTGCCGATAAGATGGCAGTTGCGTATGGAACTGGATGCCAGAGCAGATCATTGAGCTATGCTTTTGAAATGCGGGTTCGAAATTGCAGGGCCTTAGNATAGTCCCCTGGCTGAGCTGAGGGGCTTTTTCGGCCAGTAACAGCAGGATATCGGCAGTGGGGAAATCGGGAGCGCCAATCAGTTCNAGCGGTGTTGTTGTTCCNCGGCCTTCGGANAAGTTGGTTCCCTCAATGAGCACGGTCCCNGGGAAGCAGCGCGCCATATTAAGGCTGCTGGCATTAGGACTGGGGTTNATCCAGGGTTGGCGGTGGCTGGGCCAGCCGTAGCCTGGATNCTCACTGGTAACATANTCAGCCATGGTTATGACTGTAATATCGGCGGGCNTCACCAGTCTAGTGTTNAACCACTGGGCCAGCTCGCCAGTGGTCAGGCCATGCCGACAGGGCAGACTATCGACGCCAACAAAACTTTCCTGGCCGGATTCAAGCAGCAGGCCATCTATGGGCCTTCCTGCCGGATTCGGTCTATCAAGTATCCACATTTCTATAGAGTCCTGTGCGCAGGCTTCCATGAAGTATCGCAAAGTAGTGATATAGGTATAAATACGACAACCGATATCNTGTAGATCAAACAGGATCACNTCTAGACCAGAGAGCATTTCAGGTGTCGGTCGTCGATACTGGCCATACAGGCTGAGNACCGGAATCTCATGTANGGGATCAACATAGTCCTCAGATTCAATCATGTTGTCCTGCTTGTCACCACGCATACCATGTTGTGGNCCGAACAGGCGAACCAGGTTGACACCAGCAGCCAAAAGGGCATCGGCACTGGGCTGCAGCGTCGAGGTAACCGATGCAGGATGCGCCACCAGNCCGACTGATAGGGTCCTTAACTGGGCCAGTCGNCGCTCGTCTGCTAGCAGTTGATCAAGGCCGAACCCGAAGCTCATGACAGGCATACCTGCTGGTGATAGCGGCGGTCATGAAAGTCGGCCNGCAAACCGTGAGCTAAGGCAAAGTAAGCTGTGCTGTCTGAGGATTTCAGTACTGCGGCAACCCCCAGGCAGCACTGCCTGATAATTGCCTGTAACGAGTCGGNTAGTTGAATCCGGCAGTTCATGAGATAGCCCCTGGGNGNNGAACTAGATGATGCACTGTGTAGTTTGAGCAGGTCGCTGGTTAGCATACCGGTTCTTTCGCTATGAAAGGAAAAACAGTTCCAATCGCCTGTCGCAGCGAGATTCCATTCTATATAACCCGGGCAGTTGTCTAGGCCGATAAACAGCTCAAAGCAGGTTTCTTCCCATAACCCGTAGGCTCGATTACCTGGTTGGNNCTCAGGCAATTGAGCTAAGAATAGCGGGTCTCCTTTTAGCGCTATCTGGAAAAACAGCAGATCCGGCTGCTCCAGCGTNAGCCGGACGGTCAGGTTATCAATCCAGTGACAGGGTTGAAATGGCTGAAGCAGGAACTCCAAGTATTTGTCCATCCCTTGACGNTATTGTTGGTGTATCCTAGCAGACTCAGACCTAGTCTAGGTAAATGTCTGATCAAGGATAGTGTATGGCAGATTATAATTTCGATCTCTTTGTTATTGGTGTTGGTTCAGGCGGTGTCAGAGCTGCACGTATGTGCGCCCAGTATGGAGCACGCGTTGCCACTGCCGAAGAAAAATACATGGGCGGNACCTGCGTNAATGTTGGCTGTATNCCTAAGAANCTGCTGGTTTATGCTTCGCATTATCATGAAGATTATTCAGATGCACGCGGTTACGGGTGGNAGATGGGCCAGGCAGAATTCAACTGGCCGACGCTTATCAAGAACAAGGATAAAGAAATAACGCGGCTGAACCANATCTATAAGGGCATGCTGGATCANGCGGGTGTCACACATTTTGATNGCCGTGCCAGAATTATCGATGCGCATCATATTCAAGTGGGAGATCAGCGGGTGTCCACCGAAAAAATCCTGATTGCCTCCGGTGGTAACCCGACTGTCCAGGANATTCCTGGTAACGAGCACCTGATCACATCCAACGANGCTTTTTATCTGGATGCACTGCCAAAGCGCATACTGATTCTAGGCGGTGGTTATATCGCCGTCGAATTCGCGGGTATTTTTGCTGGGCTGGGNGTGGAAACTACGTTGGCTTATCGGGGCGAACTGTTCCTGAGACATTTCGATGATGACGTTCGCAGTATGGTTCGCGACGAGCTAGAAAAAAAGGCTATCAAACTGCATTTTAATTCCTGTGTCGCCTCTATTCAAAAACAACCCGATGGTGNATTTTCGGCAACTTATGAGGATGGCCAGCAGATAGAAACAGATTTGATCCTGGCGGCGACAGGCCGACTCCCAGCGGTTGCTGACCTGGGCCTGGAACATGTCAATGTGGCCATGCGGGACAATGGGGCGATTATCGTTGATGAGGACTTTCGAACCAGTGAACCGAATATCTTTGCACTGGGCGATGTTACCGACAAAATACAGTTGACACCTGTGGCGATTAAAGAAGCCATGTGTTTTGCCAGTAGTCAGTTTCTTGGCANGGCCAGCAAAATGGACTACGAGAATATCGCGACGGCGGTNTTCTGTCAGCCGAACATTGGCACAGTGGGTTTAACCGAAACCGAGGCCAGATCCAAGTTTGCTGATATAANAATCTACCTGTCCAGATTCAGGCCGCTGAAACACACTCTGAGCGGNAGTAATGAGCAATCTCTTATGAAATTGATCGTCGAAAACCAGACAGACAGGGTTNTTGGTGTCCACATGGTGGGTAGCGATGCGGGGGAGATNATCCAGGGTATGGCCATCGCAGTTAAGGCTGGTGTGACTAAAGCCGTTTTTGANAGCACGGTCGGCATTCANCCTACCGCGGCTGAAGAATTTGTAACCATGCGAGAAGCGGTGGGTGCCNCAGGTTGAATTAGNCNATGATCGAGCNGNTTGTAGGCGTGGACGGTTGTCGAGCTGGCTGGTTGGCNTGCTTCCGGCAAAATGAAGATATGCAGATCCGCTTGTTCGCCACNATTGAGGACCTGGCTCAGTCTTTGCCTGGCTANACGGCCTATATAGATATGCCGATTGGTTTGCCTGAANNCGAAGCGNGGCAGGTGGAAAAAGAAGCAAGATCNTTTTTAGGCAAGCGCGCTTGCTGTGTTTTTTCAGTGCCCAGTCGCAGCGCGGTTTATGCCANCAGCTATGCAGCAAGCTGTGCCATAAATTTTTCCCTNAGGGGANTGAAGTTGTCCCGGCAAACCTGGAATTTGTGTGCCAAGATAAAACAGCTAGATCAGTTTATAAGGCACGGCGGTTCGGCCATGGAATTTCTTGAAGCCCACCCTGAACTGGTATTTTGTCTATTAAAGGGNAGTCCCATGCTATTCTCAAAACATACCCAGGAAGGACGAAAGCAGAGAATAGAGCTGCTAGACAGCGCGGGGCTGCCCATCANNGCGCTGCTTGATCAGCAGGCTNGGCGCTATCGTCGNTCACAGGTGGCCGTCGATGATATTCTTGATGCAGCGGTATTATTTGCATTATCGTTATTCGAACCGACCCCTTTACTGGCGCATACGGTTTTCGATGAATNTGGAATTTCCTCGAACATGATGATCCCTGCGGGTNGTTTATGACANAGCCAGGAAGCCTNCCGGTTCAGTAACGTAGTTTCCCTCATCGATATTTGCTAACGTGCTGATATCTGTAAATGAGGGAGCAGGGTATTGGATGAATTAATAACGGGTGTTGAGGGATCGTTGAGCTGGCTGGATAGCCTGTTGGGCTCGGCTTTTTATTTTCCTTATCTATTACTGGGTACGGGCGTGTTTTTTACGCTGTATCTGAAAGTACCCCAGGTGCGTTATTTTACCCATGCATGGCGGGTCGTCCGCGGCAAGTATGATAAGCCAGACCATTTAGGTGATGCGACCCATTTTCAGGCTTTAACCACCGCAATTGCCGGAACCGTTGGTACTGGTAATATCGGTGGTGTTGCNCTGGCCATTTATCTGGGTGGGCCGGCAGCATTGTTCTGGATGTGGATGACTGCTTTTTTTGGNATGACAACCAAATTTGTAGAAGTGTCCCTGTCTCATAAATACCGCCAGACAGATGATCACGGTTTTATTGTCGGCGGNCCAATGTTTGTGATGGAGAAAGGGTTGAATTTGAAATGGNTGGCTGTTTTGTTTGCCATAGCGACGGTGGTCAGCAGTTTNGGTAGTGGCAATATGCCGCAAAGTAATAATATTGCCAGTGGGATGNTGTCCACCTTTGGNATTCCGGCCTGGATCACAGGTTTGAGCCTAGCCATTTTATTAGGAATGGTCATATTAGGCGGTATCAAGCGAATTGTTAAAGTAGCCGAAAAGCTTGTGCCTACGATGGCTGTTATCTACTTTTTAGGAGGGCTTGCCGTCATTGCAGCGAATATTGAACAGGTGCTGCCATCCTTCCTGAGCGTTATTCAAGATGCCTTCAGCGGTTCTGCAGCTGCTGGCGGTTTTCTCGGNGCGAGCTTTGCTTACGCTTTTAACAGAGGCGTTAATCGGGGCCTTTTNTCGAATGAGGCCGGCCAGGGAAGCGCGCCAATTGCCCATGCTGCAGCAAGAGCAGATGAGCCCATTTCCGAGGGCATGGTATCTATACTGGAGCCGTTTATTGACACCATCATCATCTGTAGCCTGACAGGCCTTGTAATTCTGGCTTCGGGCGTATGGAACGAGAAGCACGAAACGGACTTTCAACAGTTTGATACCCAGTTCATAGCAGGAACCTGGCANGAGGATAAACCNGGTAACCGTTCGGAATTATTTGCTTANTTGAATTTTGGTGAAAGCGCAATTGAGCCTTACAGTGGNGATATCAGGGTCGTCAATGGCATTGCTAACTCGGCTGAGTACACAATTCTTCACAACCGTTCGATCGCCGAGGATGTCCGNTTTGAGGAAGGAAGCAGCCGCTATACAGGAATGTTGAGAGTCAGGGACGGCAAACTCATGGAACCTGTGGCACTGAGGGGCAGGTCTCTGGTGCACTCGGTTGATCTGACATCNATNGCATTTACTCGCAGCATGTTCGGCGAATATGGNCGTTATATTGTATCTATTGGCTTATTGCTGTTTGCTTTTACCACGGCGGTCGCCTGGTCGTATTATGGTGATCGAGCCATGACCTACTTGTTCGGGACGGGTTCCTTGACGGCTTATCGATTGGCCTACGTGTTTGGCTTTTTTATAGCCGCCATATCGGATACTTCTCTGATCTGGCTGATCTCTGCTATCACGATTGCCCTGATGACCATACCCAATTTGTTCTCTATTTTAATGCTGCGTAAAGAAATGAAGCAGGGCATAGAAGACTATTGGATTAAATTCAGGCAGGAAAATTCCGAGTCATGACCATGGCAGTAGAGAAGTCATTGCCGTTTCGTCTGGTCCAAAGTCGACAGATAGCCACTTTAAACCTTGAAATGCTGGAATATGAGCATGTGGCGACCGGCGCGCGACACTTGCATCTAGCCTCGGATCATCAAGAAAATGTGTTTATGGTTGCGCTGCGTACGGTACCTACGGATTCAACTGGGGTCGCNCATATTCTTGAGCATACGGCATTGTGTGGCAGTGAGCGCTTTCCGGTCCGAGATCCTTTTTTCCTGATGTTAAGGCGATCTTTGAATACTTTCATGAATGCTTTTACCACCAGTGATTATACGGCTTATCCTTTTGCCAGCACTAACCGTAAGGATTTTTTCAATCTCCTGGATGTTTATCTGGATGCAGTATTTTTCAGCCGGCTGGATCCGCTTGATTTTGCNCAGGAGGGCCATCGCCTTGAATTTGAGGAACCTGACAATAGCGCTTCGAATTTAGTCTATAAGGGCGTTGTCTATAATGAAATGAAAGGTGCCATGAGTTCACCCGTGTCGATGCTTTGGGATCAATTGCAAAAGCACTTATTCCCTAGTGTGACCTATCACTATAACAGCGGTGGCGATCCATCAGATATCCCTTCTCTGACCTATCCGGCATTGCTTGACTTCTATAAGACACACTATCATCCGAGTAACGCAGTATTAATGACTTTCGGTGATATAGAGGTGGAAGCGCTGCAGGCTNTTTTTGAAGAACGNGCTTTGCAGCGATTTCAGCGTCGTGACACTGTCATCGAGGTTCCNCCTGAAAAACGATTGTCAGTGCCTATTGAGGTGACTGAGCCTTACGCCGTTGATGAACAGGAAACGGCTGCAAAAACCCACATTGTCCTGGCCTGGTTATTAGGCAAGAACACAGATCTTGAAAATCTGTTAACCGCTAATCTGCTATCGGATGCTTTGCTGGATACCAGCGCATCCCCGCTTAGGCTGGCTCTGGAAGGTTTTTCTCATAGTACGGCGGTATCGCCGCTGACCGGTTTGGAGGAAAACAATCATGAGATGAGCTTTGTCTGTGGGGTTGAAGGCAGCGAGGCTGAGTATGCAGATGACTTACAGGCATTGATTCTGGATGTGTTGAAGCAGGTCGCTGAGGATGGTATTGCCAAAGACCGCCTGGANGCTGTACTGCATCAACTTGAACTGTCGCAGCGAGAGATCGGTGGTGATGGTATGCCCTATGGGTTGCAGCTCATTTTTTCCTGTATGTCTGCTGCTGTACACCGGGGAAGCCCGATGAACCTGCTGGATCTAGACAGTGCTTTGGAAAAGCTACGCAGAGATATAAAAGATNCNGAATTTATCAAGACCCAGGTGAAAGATTTACTATTGAACAATGCGCATAGGGTTCGTCTGACCATGGNGCCGGACTCCCAGCTGTCCCAACTTCAGGATGAGCAGGAAAGCCAGCGATTGGACCTGATTAAAAACGGCCTGACTGATCTTCAACGTCAGGATATTCTAAAGCAGAGNCAGGATTTGAATGAACGGCAGNCGCNGCCGGAAGATTTATCCGTATTGCCCNGCGTCACGCTGTCAGATATTCCGGATCTGGTTAGTTATCCCGAGCCTACACCCACATCGGGTATCACACGTTATGAAGCCAGTTGCAATGGCCTGGTATACCACCAGATCGTTACCGAAGCTGCCNGCCTNNGAGAAGAACAATGGCAGATACTGCCTTTATTGGGACAGTTAATNGGCGAGTTAGGTAGCGGTGGCCGTAATTACCTGGAAACCCAGGATGTCCAGCATGCCATTACCGGTGGTTTGAGTGCCTATAGTTCTTTANGGTCCTGTGTTGANGACTACACTCACCAACGTGCTTTTTTTGTATTGGGCAGTCGAGCATTGCGACGNAATGCAATACCAATGCTGAGGTTGCTCAAAGAAACACTGGAGACGGTTCGTTTTGATGAACAGGACCGAATTGTAGATCTGGTCAGGCAGATTCGAGCGAGGCGNGAAATGGGGGTGACCGGGCAGGGCCATAGTCTTGCCATGCTGGCGGCCTCTGCCTGGTTCAGTCCGGTGGCTGCTCTTAACCATCGATTGAGTGGATTGGCNGGGCTTGAGCATNTAAANAAGCTNGATCAGCAGGTTTACAAGTCGGGACCTGCCATCCTGGCAGATCAGTTGACNGTCTTGCATGAATTGCTTTTGAATTCTGGAAAAGTCCAGTTGCTGATATCCGACGCCGATCAGTCGGAGGATCTGTGCCAGGCACTCTTGAACCTGTGGCCGGATCGAGCCGCCTTGCCGGAGNAGCAGGATTGTGCTGAATGAGCGCGGTAGCAATTCAGATACAGCTTATGTTACCAATACACAGGTGAACTTCTGTGCGCTGGCTTATGCTGCCTCGCCTGTCTCAGATGCTGATAGTGCGGCGCTCAGCGTATTGGCCAGCGTCCTGCGTAATCATTATCTGCATAGTGAGATCAGGGAAAAAGGTGGGGCTTATGGGGGCGGNGCAAACTTTGATGCTAACAGCGGGGTGTTCAGGNTTTATTCTTATCGAGATCCAGAANTGGAAAAAACCTATGAGATATTCGATAACGCCNTCCACTGGGCCAGACAGCAGCAGGTAGACGGTGCNGCAGTGGAAGAAGCTATTCTTGGCATTGCCAGCACAATAGACGCACCNGGTTCACCTGCAGGAGAAGCCCGGCAGTCATTTCACCTGGCCCTGCATGGCCGTGATGCTGATTGGCGAGGTACTCAGCGCCGAGAAATNCTGAAGGTTACAGCCGAAGATGTGCAGCGCGTCGCAGTTCAGTATTTACAGGGAGAGATCGCCCGATCGGTGGTTACTGGATCTGCGGATAAGCATAGTCTGCTGAAGAATTTCGAGGTTCATCGAGTATGAACAGTCATGGGTTTGTGTATTGGCGCCGGTNGTTGCTGCACGGGTTTAANCAGGCTCTGCTTGTGCCATTTTATGTCCCAGGAAATACTGGGGTNAGGGTGTAGCAGCATNNGCATTCAAAGGATTGAAGTAGATGGATTCGCGACCATGCAGNTAACAGGTTGTCTCGATAANNAATTAATAGGCTTTATGGTTGTGAAATTAATCAAACTCNAAGTTAATCAAAATCAAACAACTAAAACNATAACAGGGGGANTAAAGCATGACTAGTCGTCAAGTTCAGCTGTCAAGTGCAGATGAGCATCAGTTCGAGGGTTATCTCGCAGAGCCAGACCAGCCCGCCAAAGGGGCGATNGTGGTTATTCAGGAAATATTTGGTGTTAATGCCCATATCAGGGAGGTCTGTGATGGTTATGCGACTGAGGGTTATCGGGCGCTTGCNCCGGCGTTATTCGACCGGGTCAAACCAGGCATTGAATTAGGTTATGGTGGTTCTGACATGATGCAGGGTGTGGAAATAGCCCGAGGTAAGCTGAGGGTCAATGAGACCTTGCTTGATATTCAGGCTGCTATAGATTATCTCAATGGGGATCATAAAACTGGGCTGGTCGGATATTGTTTTGGAGGATTGATGAGTTGGCTGGCGAGTTGTGAACTGGCAGGTATAGAATGTGCCGTTAGTTATTATGGTGGTGGTGTCAGCGGTGAATTGGACCGGCCTGCGAAGGTGCCGGTACTGTTTCACTTTGGCAGGTTGGATGCCCATATCCCGATGGCNGAGGTTAACGCTGTTGCTGAGGCCTGCCTGGATTCAGATGTTCATGTCTATGAAGCGGACCACGGGTTTAACTGCAATCACAGGGCCAGTTTCGATGCTGCAGCAGCAGATCTGGCACTAAGTCGGAGTCTGGAGTTTTTTGCTGCTCATTTAGACTGACAGGAGTGCCCAGTGGCTTACGATTTTTATTTCTGGCCAACACCGAACGGATACAAAGTTTCCATTGCGCTGGAAGAACTTGAACTGCCTTACAATCTCTGCCCGGTCAATATCTCCGTGGGAGAACAACATCATGCTGATTTTGTCGCTATATCGCCCAATCACAAGATTCCTGCGCTGGTAGACCATTGCCCGACCCAGGGTGCGGAAAAGAGCATGATATTTGAATCCGGAGCAATTCTTTTGTATCTGGCGGAAAAGCATCAGCGGTTAATGCCGCAAGAAGCTGAGGCCAGAATGACTTGTATGCAATGGTTGTTCTGGCAGGTCGGTGGANTAGGGCCNATAGCGGGCCAGGCTCATCACTTCCGTTTGTATGCACAAGACAGACATGAATATGCGATCCAGCGCTACCAGGCGGAATGTGCGCGCTTGTATGATGTGCTTAATCTTCAACTAGCGCGNAGTCGATTNCTGGCAGGAGAATACAGCATTGCCGATATCGCCTGCCTGGCNTGGGTTTTCAGGCATGAACGGCATGGNATTGACCTGCACGANTACCCCAGCGTAGAACGCTGGTATCAGGCCTTGCTGGCCAGGNCCGGNGTGAANGCGGGTTTTGCNGTGGGTGAGTCACTTATTGGCTCAGGCGATTTTAATACTAAAATTGCTAANAAGGCGTTATTTGGTTTGCACGATNAGAAAGAGNCCCTATAATAATCGCGCATGTTTTGCATGCTGATACAGAAAAAANNNGGAATTCNGTGCTATTTCCTAAANTTTTNGTNCATAANTGAATATCCTTATACTGTTTGCTTGACAAACAATGGATGCTTNTACATNCTTCGACTGTGCGTTTTGTGAGCNATGCCAGTAACGCTGTAGAACTAANGGNNANGCTTACAAAAGACAANTTCATAAGAGTAATAATCCGAATAGGTAAGATCATGAAACAACTGCAATCCAGTTCAGNGCTGNTAGCAGCACTGCTCCTCTTGGTGTCATTGGTATCGGTAAAAACAGTACAAGCGCAAAGTCTTGATGAAGTATTNGGGGTTCGAGCGGCCACAACCGTAGAAGGGAAGAGNTCNCAAGCTAAAATNGATGAGCTTAAAGANGATACCCGCGATCTGCTGTCGCAATATAAAAGGGTGATGAAAATCGTTGATGGTTTGAAAGTATACAANCTTCAACAGGAGAGGCTAATCAGAAATCAGAATNAAGAGCTGGCTGAACTTGCTAATTCTATTGACAGTGTCACCGTGATCGAAAGGCAGATCGGTCCCCTGATTGAAAGGATGATAGATAATCTGGCTAAATTTGTTGAGCTCGATGTGCCCTTCCTTATGGGTGAGCGCGANGATCGAATCGCGTTTCTNCGCGAAACTCTGGATCGAGCTGATGTCAGCGTAGCTGAGAAGTTCAGCCAGGTCATGCAGGCCTATCAGGTTGAAAATGCCTATGGTTCCACTATTGAGCCCTACACAGACATGATTAATGTCAATGGNAAGTCAACTTCGGTCGACATGTTGAAGTGGGGGCGCGTTTCGCTGGTTTTTCAGACGTTNAATGGTGAAACCACCGGTGTCTGGGATAATACCAAGCGTGATTGGGTGATCCTAGGAGATGAATACAGGGCGGGCGTTAGAGACGCGCTACGTATAGCGCGCAAGACCAAAACAGCGGACCTTGTGAAACTACCAGTAAGAGCGGCAGGAGAGTAGGTGATGAAATTTTTGTTAAAGAATCTGGCAGGATTGCTGCTAATAGCGAGCTTTAGNNCTCAGGCAGCAGANGAGGCAGTGCAAGCGAGTTCGCTTTCGGAACTGTTAAACATGGTAAAGGAAGGCAAGGTTGTTAATGGCCGTATCAACGAACGTCGGGAGAAGGAATTTCTCGCCGACAAGTCGAGGCAGAATCAGGCGTTGCGAAGTGCTCGAAGACAGCAGGCAAATGAAGAGGCCCGATCTGAACGACTCGAAGCCCAATTTGAAAAAAATGAGCAGAATATAGCGGCCCAGCAAGAGATCCTAGCAAAGCGACTCGGTTCATTGCGNGAATTATTTGGCGTATTGCAGCAGGTCAGCGGGGATACCCAGGGCGTTTTCGAGGGTTCAATTATTAGTGCAGAACTGCCTGGTCGGGGTGAGTGGTTGAGCGATTTCGCAAAATCCATGGGTAAGAGTTCTAAACTGGCGACAATCNAAGAGATTGAAAGGCTCTGGTTTCTGATGCAGGAAGAGATGACTGAATCNNCTAAAGTCAGCCGTTTCAGGGCCAATGTCATCAAACTGGACGGAGAGGAGAAAGAACAGGACGTTATTCGTATAGGCGCTTTCAACCTGATCAGTGAAGGTGGTTACGTTGCCTACGANATCGATAACCAGATTATTGCAGAGCTTCCNAAACAACCGTCAGCGCGGTTTGTGGATTCCACGGTTGAACTNGGNGCTGCTACTTCCGGATACGTCCCGTTTGGACTGGATCCAACCCGGGGACAGCTCCTGGCGCTACAGGTACAGGTGCCCACCCTCGAAGAAAGAGTCCATCAGGGCGGTACACCCGGCTACGTCATTATTTTCCTTGGCGTNATTGCTTTGGCAATTGCTATTTACAAGTTCACTGCCCTGACTTTGGTTGGAATGAGTGTTAACCGCCAGGCGAAGAACCCTGATACAGCCAACATGAAGAATCCCCTTGGACGGATTCTGGCAATTTATGACGATAACAAGGCTGTGGATTCAGAAACCTTGATGCTTAAAATTGATGAAGGGATACTCAAGGAACAACCTAGCATTAACCGTTTTATTGGCTTCATTAAGATAATCTCGATGGTGGCACCTCTNTTAGGCCTGCTGGGTACGGTTATCGGTATGATTGTGACCTTCCAGGCCATTACATTGTTTGGCACAGGTGATCCAAAGACGATGGCGGGTGGTATTTCGCAGGCGCTTGTAACGACGGTACTGGGCTTGACTGTTGCTATTCCAACGGTGCTGCTGCATTACTTCGTGAATACACGTGCACAGGGTATTATGCAAATTCTCAATGAGCAGAGCGGCGGTTTGATCGCCGAGCATGCGGAAAAGACAGGCGGCTAGTTGTGGAAGAAATTATAGTCGCAATTCGGACGTTCATGGAAGCAGGCGGTCAGGTTTTGTACCTGATTGCNGGCGCCACGTTCTTCATGTGGGCGGTCATCTGTGAACGNTACTGGTTTATTCGTACTGAACATAGAAAAGACGTCGGTGCTGCATTGGAATATTGGGAAGGGCGACCNGAGCGAAAATCCTGGACTGCTCGCTTGATCAGAGAACGCCTTATATCCGAAGTGAATGAAAGGCTGAANGCNAATATGGGCGTGATTAAGACNTTAATTGCTCTGTTGCCTCTGCTGGGCCTGCTCGGCACAGTAACNGGTATGGTTTCCGTATTTGAGGCGATGACTTACTCAGGNGGTAACGCGCGTTCAATGGCNGCTGGTGTNTCCATGGCAACCATCCCGACGATGTCNGGCATGGTAGCGACACTNTCNGGCGTGCTGGCTAACACTTTTCTTGTCAGNAAAGTAGAGGCNGAATCTAATTTNCTNGAAGANACTCTTACGGCNGATCACTGAATCTATAGCGATGTNTAACGGTTAGGTAGAATGCGAAAATTAAAAACTCAGACAGATGAAAAAGTAGCAGATTTAACGCCGATGCTGGACGTTGTATTTATCATGCTTATTTTTTTCATCGTTACGGCGACTTTCATCAAAGAGACAGGGGTTGAGATAAATCGGCCAGATACTAAAACNGCTGAGATGAAAAAGACAGTGTCGTTANTGGTAGGTGTCGGTNCTGATAATGGGATTTGGATTGATAAGAAAAAGGTTGATATCAGAAGTGTCCGNCCGATCATGGAAAGACTGCATGCGGAGAACCCNAAAGGTGGATTGGTTATNCAGGCAGACAGTATTTCNAAAGTCGAGAANGTGCTNGCNATAATGGATNCCGCCAGGCAGATCGGAATTACTCAGGTGGCTATTGCCTCCGAAGAGAATTGAAGGATTAATGCATGATAATTAGGTTCAGTATTTCGACCATTGTAGGTGTTTTCGTAACCCTGGCATTGTTCTACCTCATGCAATACCTCATTCAAGGTGCTGAAAATGCGCTTACCGATGACAAGATTGGTAATCTGGTTGATTTTGTGCGGGTCAAGCAGGATCAGGAAGTACAGACAAAGCAACGTAAACCGAAGAAACCACCACCACCTGATGAACCACCGCCGGATATNCCTCCACAGAACTTTAATGTAGCCGTGGATAGCGCCAGTTTTTCGATGTCGAACGTAGATCTAAGTGTCAGTGTGGATGTTGGCGGGGGTGGTTTNGGAATCACCGATGGNGAGTACCTGCCCATTGTTAAAGTGCAACCACAATATCCTCGTCGAGCCTTGTCGAGAGGCATGGCTGGCTGGGTAATAGTCGAATTTACAGTGACTGAACAAGGTACTGTTCGTGACCCTTTCGTGGTATCCAATTGCGGTTATATTCCTAATATGCGGGCACCNGGTGAGTGCGNAGATAGCCCGAACACGGTATTTAACAATTCTGCTNTAAAAGCCGCGGTGAAGTTTAAATACAAACCAAAAGTAATCGATGGCCAGCCTGTAGCGACAACNGGTGTACAGAACANNATTATNTTTGAATTGGCAGATTCNTAGNCGGAGCTATAGAATGAAGCAGTTTATTCAGTTGACGACATTAATGATGCTGGGNGCTTTTAGNCTTACAGTATGTGATATTCCTGTTTTTAACTCCTCCCAGGCTGCAGAGACAGAAAAGAAAAAGAAACCCCGTAGAGTGCCGGCAATCAGTCAGAGCTTCTACAAGAACCTTTCTGAAGCTCAGATCATGATTGATCCAGAATCCATGCCCAGAGAGGAAGGTGAACCNGNACCGGTGCCCAAGGGAACGCCTCAGGATGGCATTGATAAATTACTCGCGCTGACCNAAAAGCGAAGAATTAATTCCAATGAGCTTTCNCAGCTATGGAATCTNCTGGCATTTGGCTACTACACCCTGGGTGATGTGCCGAACACAATTCGAGCTTATGAAGAGGTATTGAAGGCTGGAGAGCAAGGCCCTATTACTGAAGCGCTGGAAAAAAACTCCCTNCGGGCACTGTTTCAGCTGTACTATTCGCNGGAAAATTATACTCGATCCCTTCACTACATTGATCGTTGGGAGATATTAAATGGTAAACCTGATTCCCAGGTAACCTACTTGAAGGCAACCGCCTATTACCAGCTGGAAAAATACAGGGATTCACTCAAGTGGGCTATAGACCTTGAGCGAATCGTCGCCCTGGATGGTCGTGAGATGAAGGAAAACTGGTTTTATCTGCAGGTGATCTTATATAACGAACTCGAAGATATTGATAATGTCATCAGGGTGCTGGAAACCATGGTTGTCAGGTTTCCTAAAAAGATGTACTGGATGCATCTTGCAGGAATGTATAGTGAAAAAGAATGGGATAGNCGGGCTTTATCCGCTTATTACGCGATTTACTTGCAGGGATTGCTAGCTAAAAATTCTGAAATTGTCATGTTGGCCCAGCGGTTACTCAATGCCGATGTTTCATATGAAGCGGCTATGGTGCTGGAAAAGGGCTTCAAGGACAAAATAGTTAATATTGATGAGAAGAATCTGCGTCTGCTAGCGACCTGTTATACGGTGGCCCAGGAAATGTCCAAAGCTATTGAGGCCTGGCGAAGNGCCTCAAAATTTGATGAAGATGGTGAGATNCATTACCGACTGGCTCAGGCTTTAGCTCAGCAAGATCGACATAAGGAAGCTGTGGNAGCTTACCGTANAGCGCTAGAAGATGATGAATTGGATAATCGTAGTGATACTCTTTTCTGGATGGCCATATCACATATGTCTCTGGAAAACTGGAATCTGGCATCGACCGCTTTTCGCCAAGCAGGAAAGCTCAATNAAAAGATGGCTAAACAGACTCGGCAATATATTCGATATATTACCGGNGAGAAAAGGCGGCAGGCTGCCCTGAAAGAAATGTTAAATGGTTAGCGTTTGGTTTAATTCAGGGGTTCGTGTATAAGTCGTTTACGAACTGNAGCACAGCTTCCGATGTGTACTAGCAGGTCGTAGAGACTATTTGGAATCGTTGATAATATCGAGCCAACCTATGNTGCTGCAGCACTGCGATACCCTCTCAGAGTAGTACCTTCAAANAAGATAAGCAGTTAGTTTTTGATATTGAGTTAGTCTGTACTGGGATAGCGTACCCTCTGCAACGGCTGCTCTTACATTGCAGCGTGGTTCTTGGCTATGTCGACAATCNCTGTACTTACAGCCTGCTGATAAGCTGATAATATCGCTGTAGCGANTAGAGATATCGCNTGGTTCAACCCACAACTGAGCTTCTCGCATGCCAGGTGTGTCAATCAGAATACCCTGGTCATTGGGTAATATGCATAGTTCTCGATGTGTTGTTGTATGCCTGCCTTTGTCATCGAATGCTCGNACCTCCTTGGTTTTCATGAGGCTTGTGCCCATTAATTGATTCACCAGGGTAGATTTACCCACGCCAGAAGATCCAACCAGTGCNGCGCTCTTTCCTGGTCCGAGATAAGACATAATGGTATCNGTCGCCGTGCCAGCAAGCGCGCTGATAGCATGCACCGGAGATCCGGATAGGATTGGCTCAAGCGCTTGCAACTGGGTACTGTGGTCAGGAAATAGATCGGCTTTATTNAGCAGTAAAACCACGGCTAGATTACTGCTCCAGGCCATCATCAGAAACCTTTCAATTCGATTGACGTTAAAATTCTGATCAAGTCCACTGATAACGAAAACAGTATCAATATTTGCTGCCAGGATCTGCTTTTCCTTTACCTCACCAGCCGCTTGTCGACATAGGGCNGATTTTCTCGGGTATTGCTGGAGAATTCGGGCAGCACCGTCGGCCCCNGTATCAGTTTCAATGCCAATCCAGTCACCGACCACAGGGAGGTCAGATTTATTAAAGCTTTTATTGCGGGTTTTACCCATGAGTTGCGCCCGTTTCAGTCCTGAACGGGTAATGACNGTATAGTGCTGGCGGTCCTGTCGNGTGATTCTGCCGATAGTGTAGGCTGAATCTTCCAGCTGGATATTTTCGTTATNCAGGTGCGNCCAGCCAAGATTGTTTAACCAGGTTTTGTCGATCATGCTGTTTTAGCCAACGGTAACAGACGTTTAGCCAGGGGTGTTANCANGACCATAGAAATTATAATCACCAGAGTGAGTGAGCTTGGTCGATCCCAGAGGAAGCTGAGGTCCCCTTGGCTAATGGTCATCGCCCTGCGAAGGTTATCNTCTAGCATTCCTCCTAGGATAAAGCCTAATAGCAGTGGCGCCATAGGGAAGTCTGAATGACGTAGAAATAGGGCAGCTAATGTAAACAGTAACATCAGGTACAGGTCAAAGGTATTAAAGGAAATTAGGTAGACCCCGGTGAGCGAGAAAAATATGATTAGTGGCACCAGAAGCGCTCGAGGAATTAACAGCAATTTTGCTATATAGGGGATGAGCGGTAGATTTAGTAGCAACAGGATAAGGTTTCCAAAATACATGGATATAACAACAGACCAGAATAGAGCCGGTTCGTCAAGGTAAAGACGNGGNCCTGGTTGGATTCCATAGGAAACCAGGGCGCCGAGCAGTATAGCGGTTGTTCCTGAGCCTGGTATTCCTAGCGTTAATAAAGGCACAAACGANCCTGAGCAAGCTGNGTTATTAGCNGCCTCCGGAGCGGATAGGCCCTTGAGGCTNCCTTTGCCGAAAGCCTTGCTTTGCTCGCCGGCCAAGGTGCGCTCGGCCCCATAGGCTAGAAAAGACGCGANGGTAGCGCCGGCGCCAGGAAGCACACCGATCAGAAAGCCGAGTAGAGAACTCCTGGAGATGACGGGCGCGATGTCTTTCACTTCCTGCTTTGTTAGCAAGANCGCGCCCTGTTTTAGTTTAGGCAGTTGTTTTTGTTCCTGACTCTGATGCAGAACCATAAGGAATGCCTCTGTNAGGGCAAAGGTTGCCATCGCCACTAACAGGAAGCTGATGCCGTCGATGAGGTCTGCTCGCCCGAAAGTGAANCTCTCGACTCCTGACGCCAGGTCAGTCCCCACGGTNGCCAGGCTCANNCCAAGGCAGGTCATAGTCAGTGCTTTGGCATAATTGCCTTTTTCCGCAAATGCCGTAACCAGGCTTAATCCCAGGATCATGAGGAGGAAATAATCGGCTGACTGGAAGCTGAGCGACAGATCAGCCAGGTAAGGTGCGCAGATCATCAGTAATATTACAGCGATAGTCCCGCCCGCAAAAGAGGCATATGCAGCGGTTGCCAGGGCCTTGCCGGCGTGCCCGCGCATGGCCAGGGGGTAGCCATCAAAGCTGGTGGCAACCGTCCCTGCAACACCGGGTGCATTAATGAGTATAGAAGACGTGGAACCACCAAAAATAGCACCGTAGTAAACACCTGACAGCAGAATCATACCGCTGGCAGGTGCCAGGTTATAGCTAATTGGAATCATCAGCGCTATGGCCGATATCGGTCCCAGTCCGGGCAGCATACCAATCAGGCTGCCAGCAATGCAGCCACAGGCGATCAGGGCAAGATTCTGAATCGTTAGTATTGTTTCAAGTCCCAATAAAATGCCTTCTATCACNGCATCAGATCCTTAACCTGAAGCATCCAGGTGCCCGGGCTCAGGTATATTCCAAGAACCGTCAGGATTCCCCAAAGGGANAAGGGAATAGCGATGCCTGTGATCAGAAGTAAGCCTATCCTGCGTTCGCCGAGTAAATAGGCAGATACGCTCAGAAACAACACGCTGCTGGGGATAAAACCGAGTATCTCAAGCAGGCTTATGTAAANAACAACGAGGATAANGAGCCAGATGATACGTTTTACTATTGGCGTGATCTTCAAATAGGTTGAAGCAGGTTTGTTCGCCCAGATCAAGCTATATAGCAACACAGCTGAGCAGGCAAGGCCTATTGAGCCGACCAGGTAAGGAATTGTTCTGGCATTGAAGCTGTCGTCTCTTTCCCAAAAATCAAGGTAGATATCTCCGGTCAGAAAGATATAGCTTCCAAAAAAAAAGGTCAGGGTAACGGATACCCATTTTTCTAAAATCACGTTTCAGCTTTCATATAGCTATCTTTTGGGTCTTCAGGTATCCGACTGCGCGCATCAGCGCCGTAATCTGAATTTCCTGTTGCTCAAGGAATGCATAAAACTCTGGACCTTGCCTGTGCAGTCTGGCCCAGCTGTTCCTAGCTCGAATCACTTCAAATTCGGGTGTCCTGACAAGTTTGTTGAGAACACCNGTCATTTTGTCATACTGGGCCTGGCTTAGCCCTTTGGCAGCAAAAAAACCTCTCCAGTTTGCAAACTCAAGATTAATTCCCTGGCGCTTGAGAATAGGCAGATCAGGTGCATCGCTCAGGGGTGCAGGGGCNGTTACCGCTAGAATGCGNATGAGACCGCTCCTNTGCATCTGTATNGCTTCACTTAGTCCNGTAGACAGTACGGTGGCNTCGCCGGACAAGATNCCGGCCATGGCTCTACCGCCACCATCATAGGACAGGTAATTGACCATCCTGGGATCACCCCCGGCCAGTTGTAAAGCTCTAGCTAAAACAAAATGATCCGTATTTCCCCTGACTGAACCGCCGGCGACGATAATGGACTCAGGATCTTGAATGAACTGTTGTGAAAGGTCTTTAAAAGTCTTGAANTTGGAATCGGCTTGGACGGCGAAGCAGCTGTAATCGGCAATCACNGATGCGATGGGTACCAGGTCCCTGAAGCTCTGTGGAAAAATGCCCTGCAGAGACCTTACTATGATTGGCGTAGAATTTATGAGNAGGGTATTCTGCTGNCGGTGAGCTGTTTCAATCATTTTAGCAATAGCTCTGCCACCACCGCCTCCTGAAAGGTTTTCGTAAGAGAGATGCTCAACCAGACCTGATGACTTGAGTGCCAGGCCAATACCGCGCGCTGTACCATCCCATCCACCGCCTGGTCCTGCGGGAATGAGGAAGTGAATCTTGGTCATGNTGCCAGGTCCGTCGGCCTGGCATTGTAATGNCCATGACATGAGATAACACAAGCNAAGCAGAACTAATTTAGGTAGATTGGACATAATTTGAGGNTAACCTCAGNAGGTAGNCTGCCAGGCCCAGTCAAGCCATTGGGTCAGGCATTCGATGTCACTGCTTTCAACGGTTGCTCCACCCCAGATTCTTAGGCCGGGCGGTGCATCTCTATATGCAGCGATGTCATAGGCGATATCATCCGANNCCAGTCGTTGCGTCATGGACTTGATCCTGTCTCTCTGGCCGTTTTCGCTTAGTCCAGTGAATTCCGGATCGATAATTTTNAGGCAGATGGACGTNCTTGANCTGGTTGCTGGCTNTGTCGCCAGGAAATCGACCCAGGCCGTTTGTTNTACCCAATCATCGATAACCCTTAGGTTTTCTTCACTGCGTTGTACCAGGTTGTCNATGCCGCCAATTGATTTTGCCCATTGAAGGCCCTCNAGGTGATCCTGTACAGCGAGCATGGATGGTGTNTTGATTGTTGCTCCCTGGAACAGTCCTTCGATAATCTTGCCTGCTTTAGTGAGNCGGAAGATTTTTGGCAGAGGCCAGCTGGGTTGGTAATTCTCCAGTCTTGATATAGCGTTGGGTGATAAGGCGAGCATGCCATGGGCGCCTTCGCCACCCATTACTTTTTGCCAGGACCAGGTGATCACATCCAGTTTTTGCCATGGNAGGTGCATGGCGAAAGCGGCTGAGGTGGCATCACAGAAAGTAAGACCCTGCCTCGATGGCTTGATCCAGTCTGCATTGTCAACCTTAACGCCCGAGGTTGTGCCATTCCAGGTGAATACGATGTCTCTNTTGACGCTGTCAACGAGCGCNAGATCAGGTAAGGCNCCATATTCTGCTGAAANGTAATTCACATCGCTGAGACATAACTGTTTTTCAATGTCTGTACGCCAGCCCTGCCCAAAACTTTCCCAGCTGAGGACATCGATACCTCTTTGACCCAGCATGGACCACATCGCCATTTCGAATGCTCCGGTATCCGATGCTGGTACTATGGCAAGGCGATAGTCCGCGGGCATTTGCAGGATTTCCTTGCTGTCTTCAATGATCCGTTGAAGCTGACCTTTGGGACTGGCGGCCCGATGCGAACGCCCTAAATTCTCTGTGCTCAGCCGGCTCAGATTCCAGCCAGGATGTTTGGATGTTGGGCCAGATGAAAAGCAGGGATTGAGTGGTTTTTTCGCAGGTCTAGTCATTTGCAGGTATCTTAAACTATACAGAGGTAAGGGATGTGAAGTATAAGGTATCCTCAGATTCCTGTCCCAGACAAGAGCAATAAAATCCGATCAATTGTGATTTAAGCAGGCAGCTAAAGTGATAACAGTGAGAAAGGACATCCAACTTGCTTTTGTAATGGCCATTTCGGCAATGTTCACGCTGGCAGGTTATGAATTTATGCGGTCTGCGTCGACCGTGTTGTTNAAAAATGCCTATGGAGCCGAAAATCTACCCCTGGTGATGGTGGCAATGCCATTAGTCGTATTTATTGGCGTGGCAGTCTATGGCTGGTTGCTCACAAGACTGGGTCCCAGACGGACGCTGATGGTGACCAGTTACGGTTCAGCACTATTGATCTTTGCTGGTTACCTGGCCGTAAGNCAGGGTATTGAGATGGTGACACCACTGCTTTTTCTACTGAAAGAATTTTATGTTGTGTTGTTGATAGAGCAGTACTGGAGTTACATCAATTCCTCGTTAACCGAACAGACCGCAAAAAAAGTTAATGGGCCAATAACCGGTATTGCCGGGTTAGGTAGCGTGCTTGGAGCGTACCTGGTCTCCGTCAGTGCNGTGCCCTTGGGCACTGAGACGCTTATATTACTCGCGGCTGTGGCGATACTACCGGCAGGTATTGTTGCTAATGCGGCCTATCTNCACTTTGGTGAACCCGTATTACCAGAAAAAGCCCAGAANGGCTCTGTCATCAGCCACATGGGGTGGTCGGTGATTGCCAGGAATCGTAAATTGGCGAGCCTTTTGTTGATTATTCTGTCGGCCCAGGTGATTGCTGCAGTTTTGGATTTTAAATTCCAAACNATGCTATCAGCCGATTTTGTTGGTCAAGCAGATGCAGAAACNGCATTCCAGGGTGATTTCTGGTTTTATCTGAATTCAGTTGCGGTNGCATCACAGTTTTTGTTGACNCCCTTGTTGCTCAGCTTTGTTGCATTACGATTTGTTCATCTGTTGATGCCTTTGTTACAAGTTTGTGTGATTGGTTATGCTCTCTGGTCACCTAGTCTGATGTCGGTNGGATTGGCNTTGTTCACTTTTAAAGTGTTTGATTACTCGCTGTTTCGGGGTGCAAAAGAATTGATCTATATGCCCCTGGACTTTGATTCTAGATATCGTGCTAAGGAAATAATTGATGTGTTCGGTTATCGAACGGGTAAGGGTGGGTCAGCACTTGCTGTGGTATTCATGCAAAAAATTGGCGTGGTCATGTCTAGTTATTACCTGTTAATAGNCCTGGTGATGAGTTTCTTATGGCTGGCACTGGTCTTTCCTCTGACCCGTCGAAGTCAGGCTTCAGAAAAAGCTGATTGAATCAACGATGGGCCTTAATTCAGCCGTCGGATTGTTGTTCGATCTGCCAGCCNNTACTTGTATNTATTAAAAGTACGTCAGCCTGAAGGGTTAGNTTGTCTCTGTGAGTGGCGATGACCAAAGTCATTCCAGCCTGGCGCAGGTTGCTTAANAACTGCTCTTCNGCCAGTGGGTCGAGGTTTGCTGTTGANTCGTCCAGCAGCAGAAGTTTCGGCTTGTGGTATATCGCCCTGGNAATGAGCAGCTTCTGTATCTGGCCCAGGGATAACGGCACGTTCGAAGCGGAGATTAGGGTATCGTAGGCTAAAGGGAGGGCCATNATGTCNTGGTGGAGCAGGGTGGTACAAGCGGCTGTTCGCAGCTGATCTGGNTNGCCGCCNGGCTGGTGCATTCTGATGTTGCTGGCTATGGTGCCCAGATGAAGCCGNTCACCGNCTAGCACGCTGCCTACCTGTTGNGGTGACCATTGATGTAATGTTGTGCCTGCCGGTTTAGAACCCCAGGATAATGTTCCTGCGGCTATCGGAATTGAGCCTGCTATTGCTTCAACCAGGGTTGATTTTCCGCAACCCGATGGTCCTTGAATAATGAGTAGTTGTCCCGGATTAATTTGTATTTTAAAAGGGTAGTGCAGCCTTCTGTCCTTTCTGACTATGCTCAGATTCTGCAGTATCAGCGAACCAGATTCGATTTTGCTTACGTGGGTGNTAGGCTCACTNGGCTGGTATACATAAAAGTCCGATATTCTATCCAGATGCAGGCGCATAGCTAGTATTCCGAGCAGTTCGCAACCCAGTCCTTTCGTGGCTTCAGTAAGAAAATGTCGATANGATAAAATTAGATAACAGGTGCCTAAGCTGATACTGCCGGCCATGACCTGGCCACTGAGGATGAATATAAGCATAACGTGGCTGAGATGTAACAGCAGATTCTGTGCAGTGGTGAGTGCTAACTGGATGCCAGCACTATTGTTTTCGGCCACCAGGGCTTGCATTTGCTTTTCCTGNAGCCTGAGTTTCGAAAAGGTTTCCGCCTGGTATCGCTGGATAGAGGAGATGTTCTGGAATACATCATTTGCCTCTGATTGAAANGAAGTCTCTTTGATAAGGGCTGATTCGCCGGTCTTTTTCAGTCTGGGTATAGCCAGANAGTAGATGCAAAACAGCGCGGTGATAAAAGCCGCTAATATTATCCCCGCTGCCGGTACCAGATTGCTGATCGTGATTAGACACAGACACAGCATGATAGTGTTTATGGCCATCTGGATTANCCCCTGCGATATAAATTGCTGCACTGGCCTGATNGACGCCAGCCTGGAGAGTAGAGCAGGTGNGGTTCTNGTTCGAAAGTAATGTGGTGGCAAGCGCAATAATCGCTCAAGAATTGATGTTGATAAATCAACTTGCAGTTGCAGGGCCANGTAAAGGGCAAGCTTTCCCTGCAACCAGTAGAGGAATTGTGCAGTTAAACCCAGGATTGTAAATCCGGCTGCCAGGGTAAACAGTAAGTTATGGTCTTTACGTANCAGNACATCATCCACCACCAGTTTCAGAAATAATGGTAGGGTGAGCACCAGNANGTAAAATAATCCCATAGTCANAAACAGCAAACCAATTGCCATGGGNTTTAGATTAGATTTNCTTAGTATATTATTGATTTTAATNTATTTTTTATTGNATNTATTCTCGATAGTAGTTAATTTTGAAAATTCAATNGCAATGCCCGTGTATAATTGAGAGATCNCCGAGCGGGGCAGAGGAAGTCGACCTTCAACGGGGTCGTGGACAGTGAACTGGTTACCGGTAATTTTTGTCAGAACAACCCAGTGGTTAAAACGCCAGTGAAGAATTGCCGGTAGNGCCAGTTNGCGAAGCTCGTCCAGGTCACATTGAACTGGCCTGCCGGTGAGGTGCANTTTCTTTGCACAATGGATTATGTCTTTGATGGATAGCTCGTGGTCNCGCCCTCCCACCCTTTCGCGGAATTCATTTAAGCTGATATCTCCGCCNAGGCCTCGTTGAATCATAACNAGACAGGCCAGGCCACATTCATAAGATTCGACCTGGAATACGGTCTNAACTTNGTTCATGACTGACCTTGCATAGTGTGAGNAATAAAACCCTGGAGATGTTCAAGTAGTGTTTTATCCTGAAGCTGTATTAANGCCTTAAGCGGCATGCCGGGACTTAGTGAGGAGNCGTCATCCGTCGATCTAATCAGTCTTTTGTTGAATTCAACNCTGACCAGGTTGANGTAGGTGCNGGNTTGCTGTCNCGGGCCGGATTGAAGGGGTATAGCAGCATCATCTATGTGCGAGATGAAGGTTTTCAGNAGGNTAGGCTCATTTTTGCCATCACGCTCTAGNTTCAGGTGAACTGGATCGCCCTGAGTGATGTAGTCCCTGAATTTAACGGGCACAAACAGGGTCGCTGAATGNGTCTGGCTGGTTTTATGTATGTTTACTAAGGCCACGCCCGGATTTACCTGACTATGCAAGCTGATATGGCGATAACCGACAGTTCCAGGTGCAGGTGCTTTCAGAATGATTTTCAGTCCGGATTCCAGAATTGACCGNCGTTCTCGCAAAAGCGANATATTCTGCATTTCCTGGTTGATTCTATCGTGCAGTTGGGTTTGTGATTCGGCCAGCACAATTTTCGAAACTGCATGGTGGCTGACTATATCCTCTTGNTGCTGATACAGTTGCAGTAGCGACAGGTCTGCTTCAACAACGGTCTGAGCCAGGCCATGCCATTCCTGTCGCGAAACAAACTTCTTGTTCAGAAGGGCCTGGGTGTCTCTGGACATGAGATACAATTGCTGTCGTTTTTGCCTTTGGAGCGAAATTCTCCGGACCTGCAGGCTGGCTTTGGTTAACCANGTCTTCGCGTTTAGATCGTATTTGTTACTGGCAAGTCTCAGGGCCTGTGCTAATAATTCCAGTCTTTGTCGNTTCAGGCTGATTTGTTTGCCAATTTCGACGATCCTTGAAGCATGTTCTCNGCTATCGTGTTGGCTTTTCAGGCTGATTATGGGCTGGCCCNCTTTGATTACCTCACCTTCNCTGACGAAGATATCTGAGACATGACCAATGCTGTTAGATCGAATGATATGTACATTGTGACTATCAATTTTGCCGCTGACCAGATGCGATTGGGANTAAGTTAACTGTAGTAACCCCAGGACAATGAGCATGGCGATAGTTGCACCAGCTGCCCACGGCCAAAGCGTTCGGTTACGGGCTGCGTGGTNTTGTGGATAGTCAAACTGCTGCTGATGAAAACGAACTGCTTCTGGTCTGAACAGTTTTGCGGGCACNTTTTTCATGATGCTAAATAGTTTCTCTTATTGACGTTGTAGTCTGTTGGCATTGGCACCCGGTTTTTATGGCAACTTTTTNTNGGTGTTTCCTCCGCGCACGACANCTGGACAGNNCNTTTACGGTTCTCATCTATAAGTGAGCCACTTTATATGTGACCCACTTTANCCTTCAGTNATNGTTGAAAAGGCTNTGCTGTGAAGGGGCAGCANGCCANCTTAAAGTGCTGACCTGNNCTTGAANGANTATCAACCGGACTATGTGGCCAGCATGNNGACCGCAATGGNGCCTGATGATTAATTNCGCGAATTNAATTGTTTAGCAGTGCCTTTTTCGGTTATGTTTTGTAGTGGGTGCTTAATTGATACTAGTTGGCTGAGAAGGATGACGCTTCGGATTCAGACACTGTTTTAAGTAAGCTATGGCTGAATGGCTTGTTAGTTCGGTTGNTCCATTTGTAAGANNTAATTGGTTTGTTAAGAGCAGNAGGNCTAGGCCAGCAATCAAGGAGACNGGAAATCGTGGTTAAGATTAATCCAGGGGGAAAACTAAAAGGCAAGGTGGCTATCGTCACGGGTGCCAGNAGAGGCATCGGAGAAGCAATAGCCTTNCGATATGCTCAGGAAGGGGCTCGCGTNGTGGTGTCAGCTCGAACCATAGATGACGGAGACCATGTTCTGGCAGGCGGTATTAACNATGTTGTACAGCGCATTGTTGATGCTGGCGGCCAGGCAATCGCTGTCAGAAGTGATCTTGCGATCAAGGACCACAGGGAGAATCTGGTCAAGGAAGCCCTGACAGCCTTTGGTTCAATCGATATTCTGGTGAACAATGCTGCGGTAACNTATTTTGTACAGGTTAAGGATTTCACCGATAAACACCGAAACCTGATGTTCGAAGTCCAGGTAAATGCACCTTTTCATCTGTCTCAGTTGGTATTGCCGGNTATGCAGGCGCGAGGATCAGGTTGGATCTTGAATGTTAGCTCACATGCTGCGATACACCCGGCGAAAGACGTAGCCGGTCGTGGTGGTACCGTTTACGGCATGTGTAAAGCAGCACTGGAAAGGTTTACCACGGGCCTGGCATCGGAGGTATACAATGATGGTATCGGTGTTAATGTCATCTCACCCGGGCTGGTAGCGACCCCGGGGGTGGTTCATCACCAACTCATTACAGAAGATACCCCGGTAGAAAATATCACCCCGGTGGAGAATATGGCTGAAGCCTGCCTGAGGNTGGTTCATGGTGATCCGCAGGAATTCACCGGTAAGATAACTTATGCAGTCGATGTGATGCGGGACTATGNATTGGTCGCTGGAGCTTTGCTNGAATGATTCAAGCCNCCAAAGGAATACCTNTTCCAGATGNCGCCAAGCAGACCTGCTAATAGNTTTGACAGACAGGTCGCAATGAATATCCCAGGAAGGCCAAACAGCCTGTTACCNAGCAGTGCCAGGGGTATGTAGATGACAAACATTCTCATTACGGACATGGCNGTTGATTTATATGGCTTGCCGAGGGCATTAAAAATAGCTGAGGCCANCATCAGCACGCCCCAGGCGCCGTAAGATACNGGNATGATCAGCAGGTAAATACTGGCTGCGTCTATTACATCTTGCTGATCGTTAAAAAGANGTATGATTGGTTCGCGAGAAACCCATAATATNGCGGCCACCAGCAAGCCCCATAACATACAGCTTTTAAAGGCTATCAGCATGGCATGATTNGCNCGCTTGAATTCGCCCGCCCCCCANTTCTGACCGACGAAAGGACCTATGCTTGCTGAGAGTGCAAACAAGGGAATAACAAACAGGCCTTCGATNCGGCTGGCAATACCAAANCCGGCCACNGTTTCCTGACTGTAACTGGCCAGCATGGAGANAATGANAGCGCTGGAGATAGGCCCGATAAGGTTGGTCGCTGTTGCCGGGATGCTGACTCCAAGTATCTTCTTCCAAGATTCGAGAATGCTCGATAATGCCACTGCCTGGAANATGATCAGTTTTTCTCTGAAAACTAAAATGTAAAAAGTGACCATAAACATCAGTATCCTGGACAGTAAATTNCCCGCTGCTGCGCCAGCCATTCCCAGAGGGGGTAAGCCAAACCAGCCAAAGATAAGCATGGGGCTTAGCATGATTTGTAAAATTGAGCCCATGATCATGATGATCCCCGAAGTCCTGGCATCGCCAGTTGCCCTTAATGCATTTGCGCCTACCGAAGGTATGGCCATAAACAGAAGGGATAGGTACCACAGCTGCATGTACTCGGTAAGCAGTGGCAGCGTGTTGTTATCGGCNCCCAGGGNTTTAAATANGGGTGTGATTGTGAGCATACCGACAATTGAGACANCGATCATAAGAATAACGGCAAAGCNCAAACCNTCTGTAGCAATACGTTTGACCTTGCTGTCTTCACCAGCACCTACCTCTCTGGCGAGCACGGAAGACAAACCAATGGATACGCCGAGGGTTAATGACATCAGGGCCGAAGTCACCGGNAAGGTGAAACCTAATGCTGCCAGTTCGGTTGAGCCCANCTGGCCGAGGTAAAAGGTTTCAGCAAGGCCTGCCAACAGGCTGGAGGATATTCCCAGTATCATGGGTAATGTCATTCTAANCAGGCCTGACCCAACATCCCCCTGGACCAGNGGNGGCCNTTTTACAGATTCAGCGGACAAGCAACTCAGACCAGTTTCATAATCGGAGGATGTCTGACNTTCCCGATATCACTGGGATTGAAAGGTGATAACTGGTAGACAAAATAGTTNAGCCAATTCGTGAACAGTAAACTACCATGGCTCTTCCAGGTGACATTGGGTTCACAGGTGGGATCATTGTTGAAAAAATAGTTTTCAGGAATNTCTGGTTCCGCACCAGTCTCCAGGTCTCTGAAATATTCGTTCGCCAGCGATAACGGTTCGTATTCTGAGTGACCGGTAATAAATAGATGTTTGCCTGTTTCGTGAGCAAATATGTAAGCGCCGGCAACTTCAGAATCTGCTATCAGGTCAATTTCTGGGGTTGCTAGAATGTCCGCCGTAGGCACTTCGGCAAAACGCGAATGGGGNGCATAAAATTGATCATCAAAGCCCCTGACGATAGGCGAAAATGGCTTGAGTANCTTGTGNGGATAAACGCCGGAAATTTTTTTAGGAAGTACGACTTTAGGGACCTGGTATAAATGATACATTGCCGCCTGGACAGCCCAGCATAGAAACATGGTTGANGTGACGTTAGTTTCGGTCCAATCCAGNATCTCGGTAAGTTGGTCCCAAAACAGCACTTTATCAAAAGGGACCTGTCCCAATGGTGCACCAGTAATAATCATGCCGTCGTATTTACGATGCCTGACCGCGGAAAAGTCCTGATAAAAATCTTCCATATGTTCTATGGGTGTNTTTTTTGACGGCCTGTCATTAATCCGCATCAACTCAATCTGCACTTGTAGCGGTGTGTTAGAGAGCATACGTAGCAGGTGTATTTCAGTTTCAATCTTCTTTGGCATCAGGTTGAGGATAAGGATTCGTAGTTCGCGTATGTCNTGAATTTNAGCGGCTGAGGATGATATGCAGAAGATATTCTCGTTTTGTAAAACGCTTGTAGCAGGTAGAGAATCCGGTATTTTGATGGGCATAGAAAGTCCGTAATCAAGTAAAAACATGGNACAAAAAAACCTACTCAGCNTTGGCTAAAGTAGGTTGAACTCTTTAGCAGTATTTCTTACGCGCCCGCAAGCTGATGTCAAATCGGCGCAGGCTAGAGTATACCCAAGTACCGGGGAAGTAGGTAGCAAAATTAGCGCTCTAAAGTCCCGCCGATGAAGTCAGCAGGGCTGTCATGGTATGCAGTTGGCTATGCTGATGTTAAGGCCATTCGTCGGCTGCATACTGCGCATGGAGTCGGCGCATACCTTTGAGCCAGCGATCATAGTCTTGACTTTTNCTCTGCATGTAGGTTTTCACCTCTGGGTGCGGTAATACCAGGAATTCTTCGGCCTCTAGAGATTTAATCACGGTATCGCAGAGGACCTCTGGCTCTATCATCCCATCGACAGAGGCAACCCCACCGCCACTGCCGGCCGTCATGGCCGTTCTTACCGCCTGAGGGCAAAGCACAGATACTTTCAGGCCCCTGTCACCATAGCTGATTGCCAGCCANTCNGAGAAAGCAACAGCAGCGTGCTTGGTTACGGCATANGGNGCTGAACCGATCTGGGAAAGAAGTCCGGCAGCAGAAGCTGTATTTAAGATGTAGCCATCCTGGNGGGCGAGCATGCCCGGTAGTGCCGCACGGCATGCCCAGATGTGGGCCATGACATTGATTTCCCATATTTTCTGCCAGTTCTCATTTGATNCTTCGGGGCCGCCCGAGAGGCCGATGCCAGCATTATTGCAGAGTAGGTCTATTTGTCCGAATTCTGCCTCTGCGGCTGCGATTAGGGCCTGGANATCCTGTTCCTTGGAGACATCTGAGGGGAAAGCGGTGGCACCGACTTCCTCAGCCACCTTTTCAAGGGCAGCGGCATTAATATCGGCAATCATTATTGCGCTGGCGCCTTCTTCCTTAAATCGTCGTGCCATGGCTCGGCCGATACCGCTTGCNGCGCCCGTGATTACGATATTTTTGCCGGTTATATTCATATTGCTGCTTCTCCTGCCATAGTTATTCTTTTCTANAANTAATGAACTGACCTGCTGGTGCCAGTAGGCAACGATTCAAGATCGCCCGCTCAAAGTTGACTANACAATGCTGCGCTTAGCTGACCTGTTCAATAGCGCTACCAATAACGTTGAAAATCCGGGTGATTTCCTCNTCGCTGATAATCAAGGGGGGCGACAGGACCAGGGAATCGCCAATGTTGCGCACCCATACGCCATTTTCATAACAGTATCTGGCGGCATCTGTACCACGTTGCATAGGCTCNCCCGTGCGTGGNGNCATCTCCACTGCCGCTAGTAAGGCAAAGCATCTTATATCGATGANTTTTTCCAGACCTTTAAGAGATAGAGCGCAGTCGAGCCAGNGTTCCTGGAGCTGTTTCGGTCTGTCAAACAGGGCTTCCTGTTCNTAAATATCNAACGTAGCCATACCTGCAGCACAAGCAACAGGATGCCCGGAATAGGTGTANCCATGTGTTAACTCCACCCCNGNGATNTCACTATCCATAAAGGTATCGAAGATGGCATCGCTGACAAAAACGGCGCCCATGGGGACAGTGGCGTTAGTGATACCTTTTGCGGTAGTCATAATATCGGGTACAACACCGAANCGCTCTGCCGCGGAACAGGCACCAATTCTACCGAAACCTGTGATGACTTCGTCAAATATCAGTAAAATGCCATGTTCGGTACAGATATCTCTGAGTTTCTGCAGGTAACCTTTGGGTGGCAAATGAACGCCTCCCGCCCCACTTATAGGTTCTACTGNAACGGCCGCGATGGCATCAGCACCGTGCAGGTCGATCAGCCGCTCGAGATCATCAGCAAGATAAGCACCGTGATCAGGTAAACCTCTTGAAAAAGTATTTTCNGCTAATCCATGNGTTTGCCGGAGGTGGTCAGTTCCTGGCAATAACAGGCCGAACGGATTTCTGTTTTTCCCAAGGCCACCGATGGAAAGGCCGCCAAAACCCATACCGTGATAGGCTTTCTCCCGGCCGANGAGGCGCTGTCTTCCTGCTTCACCTCTCTTCCGATGGTAAGCCAACGCTATTTTCAGGGCGGTATCGACNGATTCAGAGCCAGAATTGGTAAAAAATACGTGGTTTAAAGGGTCTGGAAAATGCTTAACCAGGCGACTNGCATAGTCAAAGACNAGCGGGTGTCCTGAGCCAAAACTATGTGCAAAATCNAGCTCTGATAACTGCCGGGCGATAGCCTGGTTAATAGGTTCACGGTAATGGCCTGCATTGACACACCATAAACCCGCGCTACCATCTAAAACCTGCTTGCCAAGACTGTCGGTATAGTACATGCCTTTAGCTGAAACGATAAATCGCGGGTCACGCTTAAAATTGCGCTGCGCGCTGAATGGCATCCAGAAACTGTCAAGATCTTTGGGAGCAAGGTTGTGATCTGCTGTATTCATTGATTTTCCTATAACAATTCAAGTAATTGGCTGGGTTGCTCTATCACGTAGGTTGCACCCGCCCCGGTGAGNTCTCTGGGTTCCCGAAATCCCCATGACACACCAATTGCAAGCATCTTGCAAGCTTTGCCTGTGAGCATGTCCACCGCGGTATCGCCGACCATTGCTGCCTGTTGGTAATTAATACCAGAAGCTTTGAGAATCCATTCGCCACCGCTGGGATCAGGTTTGTGCGGCCGGCTACCATCATATCCGATGATATGGTGAAAGCTGTGTCCCGGGAAGAATCGGCGGATACATTGNTCAGCGGCGGCCTGATCTTTATTAGTCAGTACCGAAGTTGCAATTCCCCGTTTGCTGAGCTCGGCCAGCAGCTCGACTATTCCCTGATAAGGCTGCACCTCTTGATGCCAGCTCTTGGCGTATTCGACGCGCTCGGCCTGAACCAGTTGATCGATGGTTGCTTTATTCTGTTCGGCCGCAGGCAGACAGCGGCTGGCACATTGGAAAACGCCGTCNCCAATAAAGTATCGATAGGCTTCACTTGGATGCTGGGGGNAACCCAGTTGATCAAGTGCACGGTTAAAAGCACCGGCTATGCTNNGCAGGGTATCCAGTAAGGTACCATCTAGATCGAAAATAATGGCCTTCAAGTGCTGTTCCATGGTCGAGTCTCAGTNATGAAGGAATTATGTCAGTGCTTGGCTTATTCAGCGAATGAATCGAATAAATCCAGCGGTTCGCAGTATTGAAAAATATCAGTGAATTCGTTAATCGGTGTTTNCTTTTCGTTGCTACCAGGTTCTNTGGCGGCAGTTAAACCATAGTAGCCTGCTAGGCTTTGTTCTANTGTCTTGATTTTGATCATGATCTTACGTGCTGCCCGAGTCACCAGTGGCATCAGCTCGGTCTGTTCCGCNGCTAGCAATCTCTGGCAGTATATTTCGATGCNGTGCTGGGCAATGGAAATCTCTGCGAAGACCTGCTGTTCCTGTCTTGTTGTGCNACCAGTAGCTATGGCCAGNGCCAAGTGATCGATAGCGCCNGCTGTTCTGCATATTGCTGCAACAGGCTGGTATTTGAGCTGCACGGCTTTCATCATTCTGTGAGCCTGATTCGAGTGACCCAGCAGTTCAAAGTCTTTATTGANNTGNAAAGGNCCTGGCTGGCCGAGTACCTTTGCGGGCTGGTGGGCAAGAGTCAGGCTTGACTGGTGGGCTGACTGTTCAAGGATAAGAAGCAGTTTTGTGGTTCCAGCTGAGATATGCAATGGACTGACGGCATGGTTTCCCAGCGATCTGGCCAGGCCCCAGATGTCCGTTCCAGTACGAATGCCGTCGAGGTAGGTGATTTGCTGTGAATTCCCGAAGCTGAATAATAGGGGTCCGACTAGTTCCTTGGCGAGGATATCTCCTTGCGGGCATCGGGCCTGGCAGGTGACTTTGTGCCAGTGATATCTTTCGATTGCAGTCCAGTTTGTACCACCTAAATGAGCAGGCCAGTCTGGTGTGCTCCATCCTTTATTGTTCAGAGCCTGCTGCCAGAGAGTTTCCGGATGGCCTGAAGTCAGCTGCGCTTGCGGTTTTATCCAGTGTTTAAGGACAAAATCTTCAAACTGCTGGATGGTTGACCTCAGGTCGGGGGCTTTATCCAGTTTCATGGGTAATAGCCTTCTTTTGTCACTACGTTTTCATGGCGTGTTATGGCGATAGCCTCCATGCCATTAAAGTCCTGTAATCAGTATATCTTTCGCAGCGTTTATTCGTGCCGCGAGATAGGTGGAACCGCCTCGGTCAGGGTGCATTTTCTGCATCAGGGTACGGTGAGCCTGCACGATTTCCTGCTTTGATGGTTGACCGGACAGGTCAAGTATGGACAGGGCTTCTTCGTGAGTCATAGGATTGGATGGCGTTGCATTCTGTTCCTGTCCATCTGATTCCCGCCAGTGGGGGTGACTTCTGTCGAGGAAGGCTTCGAGCAGCATTTTTGATTCTTCGTTATTTGCAACTTCGCCAAGCAGTTTTAGCAGCGAACCCAGCTGTAGCTCGGAGAGTTGCCTGCCAGTATAGGATCCGGTCAGAATAGTTCCATCCATGAAACCAGTTTCATGGTCGAGGATCATATTAAAATAGGTACTCCTGGCTTCGGTTCGCTGTTGCTGGCCAGGGTTAGATCGACTAGCGGTCGACCCCATCATGNTTTTAAGCATTGCCAGAATTCTAATTGCTTGAGTGCCCCGTAAGAGCAGAGGTAACAGNCGGGTTACAGCGGCTAGAAACAAGCCAAATGCAGCTGCCAGGGGNTGGAGCCTGCCGGTAACAGCTAGAAAGACNATTACNATAACCGCCATAACCACGCCGTAGAGTANGAAAAATTGCCTTACACTGACTTGTTTCCTGGCTAAAACCGATTTCAGGATGAAAAAGATAGCGATGGCAATGNCAGCTAAAATGGCGATTCGGGCAATCATGATCAGCGTAATTGTTTAAGGAAGGGTAACAGTTCCGGACGGGCCTTNCTTAATGCTTGCACAGCNGACTTGCCACCGGTNGCAAATACGGCGACTGCAGAGAGAAGGTTTTTCAGTTGTTCACGGCTTTGCAGGTTAAAAGGCGCGTAGGCGCCACCACTNAGGTCCGCCATTTGCCGAAAAGTTCGNGCCACCTGATAATCCTGTCCTTCCTGGAATATAAACAGGGGTATATTCAGTAAACCCATATGGCCTGCTATTTCACAAAGCGTGTCAGGGGGTTCTTCAACGGCATCTCCTACAAAAACCACTGCCTTTAGTTTATGTGTTTTTTGGGTGGCNAGGGCATGCTGTAGTACTTTTTCTATCTGGGTGTGGCCGCCCTGACAGAAGACTTTAGCCATGAATTCCTGCAACGGTTTGGCTTTGGTGCTCCACGGGCTATAATTGAATTGCCTGAATCCNCTGTAGTAACACAGTTGCACGGCGAGGCTGCCAATCTCATGGACTGCTGAAAACATATCCCCTTGGATCTCGCAGGCGTGATCCCAGGCCAGTTCTCTGCTGGCGGTCGCGTCAAGCGCAAAAATGAGGCGAGCGGGATGCTGTCCCTTTTTGTCAGGTAAGTACCTATCTGCATCGTTCAGAAACGATTTTACAGTGGTGCTAACCGATTTTCCGCTGGCTGTTGGATGTTTGTTGCTCATAGNGCACTAAGGATATAGTCTTTTAGCATGCCTGCAAATTTAAATTCTAAGGATAATCNAGCGGTGACATCATATCCTAGTAGATTGATCCTGGCGATATCNNNTCGCGCCCTGTTTAATCTGCAGGCGAGCGATCAGGTATTTCGTGAAGATGGTCTGCGAGCTTATGCAGAATACCAGGTTGCTCATGAAAAGGAGCCATTGNTACCCGGCGATGCTTTTCCTTTGGTGCAGAAGCTCCTGGCGCTNAANAGCGGNGGTCGGGTCGAAGTGGAGGTGATTCTNCTTTCCCGAAACAGCGCTGATACCGGTCTCAGGGTATTTAACTCTATTGATCATCATCATTTGGATATTACGCGAGCGGCATTTACCGGTGGGTCACCNCCCTATCGTTATATGGGCCCATTCGGCTGNCACCTTTTTTTATCGACAGATCCAATTGATGTCGCCGATGCGCTGGATAATGGCATGGCTGCCGCTTCTATACTGCCTGGCAGTGGTGATCGTANCGATTCGCCTCATCTTAATTTTGCTTTTGATGCAGATGCTGTGGTGTTTTCTGATGAAGCCGAGCGCATTTATCAGGCCGAAGGTTTAACCGCTTTTGCTGAAAATGAACGTCGGGAGGCAGATCAGCCTTTGGCGGGTGGGCCTTTCAAGGGGTTCTTAAGTGCCCTTCAGGAATTGCAGTCACGNTACCCCAAGGATCAGTGCCCCATTCGNACCGCACTGGTAACAGCGAGNTCAGCACCGGCTCATGAACGCGTTATTAAAACTCTGCGCAGCTGGCAGATTCGCCTGGATGAGTCTTTGTTCCTGGGTGGACGAAATAAAACTGAATTCTTGAGAGCCTATGGTGCTGACATATTCTTTGATGATCAGGCTGAGCACTGCCAGCTAGCCAGTCATGTTGTTGTTTCCGGACATGTCCCTCACGGTATTAAAAACCCACGCGTCATACACAAGCAAAANAGCGAGTAGGGCCTCAATCTGTCTNTTCGGGTTTATCTTTGATGTATATCGGNTTAGCCAATCTCATTCCTGGNTTGTTAGGCTTTACTCAGTGAGCAGCGGAGGAAACGTGGAAANNGCTATTTTTGCNACCATCTATTTTAATAGCCGGCATAGCCCCAGCAGGCAGAAGCCAGANCTGATNTAGTAGCNTGTGGGCGTTCTGCTTCGATGGGNAGTACGGTTGGGGCAGTAATCTGCCTCATGGCNATCAGGATCACTGNATNCGGCTTTTTTGTATATANCTATATAGAATAAATATAACGATACATAAGCTTTTTGTTTATAATGTGNGCTTCTTGANCCAAGGTTTAACATGAAACTTCAGCAACTCCGTTATATCTGGGAAGTCTCCAGGCACGACTTGAATGTGTCAGCNACAGCCCAAAGCCTGTATACATCGCAACCCGGTATCAGTAAGCAGATAAGGTTNCTGGANGATGAATTAGGCCTGGAAATATTCTCCAGAAGCGGCAAGCACTTAACTCACATTACCCCTGCAGGTAAATTGGTCATTGCCAAGGCCGGTGAAATTCTACGTGAGGTAGGCAGTATTAAAACAGTTGCGCAGGAATTCAAGGATGAAAAGAAAGGTAGTCTAAACCTGGCCACAACCCATACTCAGGCTCGATATGCGNTGCCTAATGTGATCAGTTCNTTCATAGCCAGCTATCCTGACGTTTCGCTTAATATGCATCAGGGTACCCCCGTTCAAATCGCTGAANTGGCNTCCCAGGGAGAAGTTGATTTCGCGATTGCAACAGAGGCCCTGGAACATTTCAGTGAGTTGATTATGTTGCCTTGCTANAACTGGAACAGGTGTATTGTTGTTCCCAGGGAGCATCCGCTGACACGAGTCGACAGCATAACCCTTGAACAGGTAGCAAATTATCGCCTGGTAACCTATGTGTTCGGGTTTACCGGTAGATCAAAATTAGATGAAGCTTTCAGCCGAGCTGGGTTAGAACCTAAAGTAGTGTTCACAGCAACGGANGCCGATGTCATTAANACTTATGTTCGCTCAGGACTGGGGATCGGGATTATTGCTAAAATGGCTTATGATCCGGAGTCTGATAGTGNTCTGGTTGCATTGGATGCCAGTCACCTGTTTGATTATAGTACCACNATGATAGGCTGCCTGCGGGGAACCTTTCTGCGTGGTTATATGTATAGATTNTTCGAGTTGTTTGCGCCACACCTGACTCGAGATCGTGTAGAGGAGGCTTTTAAAGCTGCTAATCAAAGCGAAGTGGATGCATTGTTCTCGAATCTCTCATTACCCGTGAAATNAATATNTTGAATGGCCGCTTTAATCACTGCGGCTGGCTACCCGNTCGAAGGGTTGCTCAGTTGAACGTTTGAGCCGAATTCGCGCGCCCAGTGGTTCACCGATCAGNCTAGTCGTANTCACAGNCGGGCNTTGATGNCAGTNCNGCGCTGTTATTAAGACNCGTANCACTTCATTTAATCGTGCATTTGCCNTGGAAATGATTGCTGCTGGGCGAATNACATGAAACAATTCGCAGCGGTTATTGGAAGCCTAGGAGCGGTCATTTATGGATATGGTATGTTTGGACTTAGAAGGAGTGCTGATTCCTGAGGTCTGGGTCGCTTTTGCTGAAAAAACAGGCATACAGGATTTGAAGGTAACTACCCGAGAGATTCCGGACTATGACCNACTGATGAATAAGCGTTTGNGGCATTTGCACGAACATGGTCTGTGTTTGGCTGATATTCAGGAGGTGATTGCNGNNCTCGAGCCAATGCAGGGTGCCAAGNCATTTCTGGATGATCTCAGGCAGGCGTATCAGGTGGTCATTTTNTCTGACACCTTTTACCAGTTTNCTACGCCTNTGATAGCCAAGTTAGGCCAGCCAACCTTATTNTGTCATAAATTGATCGTTTCCCCGGAGGACAGGATCACGGGTTATCAATTGCGGCAGCAAGACCCNAAGCGTCGTTCNGTTGAGGCCTTCAAACAATTGAATTTCAGGGTGTTGGCAGCAGGAGATTCGTATAATGATANGACTATGCTAGCNGCTGCGGATGTTGGGATCTTGTTTCGAGCCCCGGAACAGGTCAAGCGGGAGTTTCCTGCTTTCCAGCATACAGACGATTACGCAACCCTGAGGCAGTATTTTGATCAGGCATCCGTAAATGANTGATACCGGTTGTCACAGCNGTCTATTTTGTGCCTGCCTGGGAGCCATCCTGATCTNACTGCTATTGAATCGGCNATGATNGCTGCGGTGCTGCCGATGATATCGCCTGGGTACAGTCAGGCNTGNANCCATNTGACTGGGNAATTTGTTTTTAGCNGGGCANGGTAGGTTACCTGGCCGGNATATTTTTTGTATTGACCTGCCACATCCACCATTTGAGGAATTAAATGAGAATACCCCTGCCNGATTTATGTGATGCTTTTCCTGACGAGGTCCGTGTTGCCGAACCTGTGTTCCGTAGTTATGGCGGCTACGATGCCTTCCACGGTGAAATCACAACCATTAAATGTTTTGAAGACAATTCGTTAGTCGCGGAAAAGCTGGCAGGCAGTGGCAATGGCGATGGTCGAGTGCTGGTGGTTGACGCTGGNGGTTCCCTGAGGTGCGGTATGCTGGGCGATAATCTCGCGCAGGCAGCNGTTGATCATGGCTGGAGTGGCGTGGTTGTGTATGGATGTATACGTGATGTAGATCAGATTAAGCAGCTACCCCTGGGCGTCCAGGCACTGGCTGCTCATCCCATGAAAAGTGTAAAACGTGGCANTGGCCAGTATGACCAGGCATTGAGCTTTGCCGGGATTACGGTTATGCCGGGCGAATATCTTTATGCNGATCATAATGGCCTGTTAGTCGCTGCAGCACCCCTGCAGTTAGCGGGTTAAAAGAACGTCAGNTAGAAGGGGATCTATCCTTTTTTTCAAATCTTTAAGCATTAACCTATGGGCTATACCGGCTTCATCGAATTCCTCTCCAACCGTTTGAAAGCCAGCCTGGTGATAGAATTNAATGGCATGCGTCTGGGCATGCAGAAAGACCTGATCGAAGCTNAGTTCACGAGCCATACTGACCGCTGCGGCAAGCAGTCGNGCGCCAATGCCCTGTTTGCGATGGGTGGCAAGCACGGCCATCCGGCCAATCTGGCCTGACGGCACCAGTCTGGCTGTGCCAATGGCGGTTCCAGATTCATCTCTGGCAATCCAGTGCCAGCCGCTGTCATCCAGTCCGTCCCATTCCAGTTGTTCCGGCACCTTCTGTTCATCGACAAACACGCGATGACGAATGCTTCTCAGGGCCGCTTGATCCCGGTCCCAGTNAGCTTCTGATACATAAACGGGTATTAATCGAGATCGGTTCATAATTAATNGCAGCAGCTTAAGTTTTTTTCATCAGNCTTTCGGTTAATTGGCTGGCAATGCCGATGTAGGTTGCGGGTGTNAGCGCTAACAGATCATCTTTTATCGNCTGTGGTAGATCAAGATTTTCGATCAACAGTTTCATGCTGCGTTGATCCAGTGATTGGCCCCGAGTCAGCTTTTTCAGGGTTTCGTAAGGGTTGGCTATGCCCTGTTTNCTCATAACGGTCTGTATCGGTTCGGCCAGGACCTCCCAGCTATTGTCCAGGTCTTCGNTAATTGCNCGTTGATTTAATTCCAGTTTGTTTAGGCCTTTTAGAGTCGATTCATAGGCAATAAGCGAATAGGCCAGACCGGTGCCCAGATTACGTAACACTGTGGAATCTGTCAGGTCCCGCTGCCACCTGGAAATAGGAAGCTTATTAGCAAGGTGTTGCAGAATGGCATTGGCCATGCCCAGGTTGCCTTCGGAATTTTCGAAATCAATCGGGTTAACCTTATGCGGCATGGTGGAAGAGCCTGTTTCTCCGGCAATGGCCCGCTGTTTGAAATAGCCGACTGAAATGTAAGACCAGATATCCCTGTCAAAATCGATGAGGATGGTATTAATTCTGCTTAGCAGTTGGAAAAGTTCACTGATGTAGTCATGAGGTTCAATCTGTGTTGTGTAGGGATTCCATGTAAGCCCCAGGGAAGTGACGAATTGCTCGCTGATGCTGGGCCAGTCTACCTCGGGATAGGCGGCNACGTGAGCGTTGAAATTGCCTACAGCGCCATTGAATTTNCCCAGGTACTCGCTGTNCTTCAGCTGTTTTTGCTGGCGTAGCAGCCTGGCGACCACATTGGCCAGTTCCTTGCCTACCGTTGTTGGTGATGCNGTTTGGCCATGGGTGCGAGCAAGCATTGGCTGGGCCGAAAACGTTTCAGCCATCTCCGTGAGTTTGNTAATCACTGTCTGGATGGAAGGCTCAATTACCTNAGCAAACATGGTTTTGAGCATTAGNGCATGGGCCAGGTTGTTGATGTCCTCAGAGGTGCAGGCAAAGTGAATAAATTCTCTTGANTCAAGCAGGCCCGGGTTTTCCGATCGAATGAAAGCTTCTCGAACGTAGTATTCCACGGCTTTGACATCATGATTAGTTTCTNATTCCAATTGTTTGATCCGCTCGGCGGCCTGCTCATCAAAGCAGTCGATAATGGCTTCAAGATGCTCATGGCTCTGCTCATTAATGGCAGAGAGTTCCTGGAATTGCGGTTGCCGGGCGAGAAACTGCAACCAGCGAACTTCTACCAGTACTCTATATTTAATGAGCCCGTATTCGCTTGCATATAAACGAAGCTTAGAAGTTTTNCCCGCATACCTGCCGTCGATGGGAGAAATTGCCGTGAGTGTGGTTAGTTCCATAGCAGTGAGTACCTAGTATTAATGATTGGCATTGGTTTACATCAGGTGTGAGCNTTACCTGTTTTANTGTTGAGANTTGTAATTTTCTGCCCGATTTTAGTTACGTTAATTTTTAGTGATTATTAATGAAAGTATTCTATTAGTAGGTTGCCAGCAGCAGANCCTTAACCGGTGTGATAGTGCTTTTGATGCAAAATTAAAATACCCGGGGCTTGCCCTGCTGCNGACACCTAGTTTAACTTGATTTCCTCTAAAATAGCCTTCCGCTTGAAAAAAAGGTGCCACCGTCGTCCGCCTAATTGTTGCCATAGCATTGCAGCGCGTACNCCAGCCAGTAGCAGGGTTCTTATTTTGCATATATTAGATGNATTCTGCAGATGCTCGGGCAGGCCCNGTATGATTATTCTGGGCTGTAGTGAACTCAGCCATTGNTCGTAAAGATCTGCAAACGATGNAAAGATAAAGTCATCGGTCTGTTGCTTTTCAGTATTCATAGCCGACAGCTGCGCTGAAAGCTGGGCAATGCCTGTGCCCATTTTACGCATATTGGAGTCTGTTCTGGTAAANGCNGTNGTGAGTAACAGCAGACGGTTNACCATTAATATGACNTGTCGATCCTCAGGTTCTGGCTGCGTCCAGATCTGTTTCAGTCGCCGNCGGCCCANGTGGATCTTGTCACCATGGTCAAAGATATCCTGTAGTGTTNTAGGATTAGTCGCAAACAGGCTTTGTACACAGGCGTCGATTGCATCGACGGGTGCCATGCCAGTTCTTGCAATTGCCATGACCANGCTAGCGCTTTGTACGACGCTGGAAAGGGCCAGAACGCGATCGGCGATACTCGCGNTCACAAATTTTTCCTGACTGTCGAGATAATACCGCCGCCGAGGCAGTGATCGCCTCGGTAAAAGCANGCCCATTGCCCTGGNGTAATGGCCCGTTGAGAGAGACTGAAGGACACTTCNAGTTGATTTCCACNGGNTACANCAACACAGGCNTGATCTGCTTGTCGGTAGCGTACTTTGACCGCCAGTCCTGCAGATAAATCGGGTTTCGAATTGATCCAGTGCAGGTTGGTAACGGTCATAGAAGAAGAAAACAGGGCAGGGTNATCATTGCCTTGCGCTACGATGAGCTCGTTATTANTGAGATCTTTTTCTACCACATACCAGGGCAATTCCTGCTGACCTTTTANCCCACCGATGCCTAACCCCTGGCGCTGGCCAATGGTGTGATACATCAGGCCCTGATGGTGACCTAATGCAACACCCTCTACAGACCTTACCAGGCCTGGATCCTGTGCCAGGTAGGTCTTTAGAAAATCGCTAAAGCGGCGTTCGCCAATAAAACAGATGCCGGTAGAGTCTTTTTTGCGGTAATTTTCGAAACCCTGATCACGGGCTATGTTTCGGACTTCATTTTTGTCCAGAGAACCCAGGGGGAACAGGCAGTCCTGGAACTGATCGGCGGATACCGATTGGAGGAAGTAGGACTGGTCTTTGTTTCCATCAGTGGCTTTAAGGAGCTTAAGCTGGCGGGTGTTGTTTCTTTCAAGGCGAGCGTAGTGACCGGTGGCAATGCGCTCTGCACCCAGTAGGCGTGCGTAATCCAGAAACACATTAAATTTAATTTCCCTGTTACAAAGCACATCAGGATTGGGAGTCCGCCCTNGTTTATATTCTGCGATAAACGCCTCGAACACATTGTCCCAGTACTCGTTGGCAAAATTAGCTTCATGTAATTTTATGTTGAGTCTGTCGCAGANCTGTTGCGCNTCTGCCAGGTCCTGCTTAGCTGTACAATACTCACTACCATCGTCTTCTTCCCAGTTCTTCATGAACAGACCTGAGACNTGGTAGCCCTGCTGTTTGAGAAGGAAGGCTGCGACNGACGAATCCACGCCGCCAGACATNCCAACTATGACCTGGGTTTTGATATTCATGACGAAATCGATAGCTTAAAGAGGACATTTTAAGCGAGTCACTCATTAAATCCTATGGCTGTTTTACNTCGGTATAGGCGCTAAGCGGAAAAANCTGGCCATTCAGGTAATCCTGCAGACAGGTTTCCACCAATGGNCTACGCAANGGTTNGGCTCGAATATCTTCCATACTCAGCCAGTGACAGCTGATGATATCTGGATCCAGCTGGNCGCTGATTTGCTTTATCGGTTCTGCCAGAAAGGTAAANCGAAAGTATAGAATATTNTCTCTTCCTGAGTGGTACTGATAGATGCCGGTCAGNGCGGNGAGCTCTACCAGCCAGCCGGTTTCTTCTTTTACTTCGCGCAGCGTTGCCTGCAANAGATTCTCGTNGGGTTCCAGGTGGCCAGCGGGTTGGTTATAAAATTCTATCTGGTTGTTTGTCTCTTTGACCATCAGAAAATGATCATTTCGCGGTATAATAGCNGCNACGGTGATGTGTGGTGGCCAACTCATAAGGTCTCCATGGGTCACGATAATTCTTTTCAAGGAGNCGTATTATGCCTGAAAATGATCTGACTCATATTGATAGGGACGGTAATGCCCGTATGGTCGATGTGGGTAACAAGCATCAAAGCCAGCGCAACGCCCNTGCTCGGGGTGAGATTAAGATGTCTGCGGCAACGTTGGCTATGATAATCAAGGCAGAACACAAGAAAGGCGATGTTTTGACAGTGGCTAAAATAGCAGGGATACAGGCNGCTAAACACTGCTCTGATTTGATTCCGCTGTGTCATTCCCTGGCTTTGACGGGTATAGACCTCCGGTTCGAGATTGATTCTGATGAGCAGGCGGTACAGATCGAAGCTGAATGTCGATGCAATGGACCCACCGGTGTTGAAATGGAAGCGCTTACCGCCGTCTCGGTTGCCGCGTTGACGATCTATGATATGTGTAAAGCGGTGGATAGAAGTATGATTATTGGAGAGATAAAACTCCGCCANAAGAGCGGTGGACGGTCAGGTGACTGGAGTTCTGACAGTGATTAAGGTGGTTTTTTTTGCAAGCTTGAGGGAGCGCTTTCAAAGTACNGGGCTTACTGTTGAGATNGACCAGATCGCCNCGGTAGCNGCACTAATCGANGTNCTGATGTTACCCGATGGAACGCCATTTGGTTCTATCTTTGCTGAACAGAAACTGATGGTGGCTGTTAATCAGGAAGTGGTTGATGTTGATGGCGCAATTACTGAGGGGGACGAAGTGGCCTTCTTCCCTCCNGTTACAGGAGGTTAGGGTGTANATAAGAATCCGAGTTCAGGAAGCTGGTTTTAGCCTNGATGAGNCATTTCAGGAATTACGCCGGGCTTCAAATGGCGTGGGTGCTGTCTGTACGTTTACCGGACTGGTAAGAGATTTCAATGATGATGCCGAAGTCACCGGGCTATTTTTAGAACACTACCCTGAAATGACCGAAAAACAACTAGCTCGAATTGTAGATGATGCCTGTCAGCGCTGGCAGCTTATGGGCGTGTCCGTCATCCATCGGATCGGGGCTCTGCTGCCTGGAGATGAGATCGTATTGGTCGCAGTAGCAGCCGGTCATCGTGGCGAGGCCTTCTCTGCCTGTGAATTCATTATGGATTATTTGAANACTCAGGCGACTTTCTGGAAGAAGGAAGTTGCNGCGGATGGTGAGCGCTGGTTGNCTATGCGTGAATCAGATATAACGGCTGCTGACCGCTGGCAGTCTTANCGGGGTAAGTGTACAGAGGTCTGCTCTGATTNACCTGGCAGGATATTTTGCAGAGACCAGGGACCTATNCGATAGCGATATAGACGCAGCGTCGGATAGCCTACTGCAGCGGTCATACGTCTGATCTGGCGATTTTTTCCCTCCCTGAGCATGACATTAAGCCAGTCTGTGGGGACTGCTTTTCGGTAACGGACGGCAGGTGTTCGTGGTGGCAATGGACAACTAATCCGTTTTACGCTGGCAGGCCTGGTTACGCCGTCTTTCAGTAATAGNCCNTTGCGCAGNGCCTGNAAAGCGTCATCGGAGACTTTGCCTTCTACCTGTACCCAGTACTCCTTGGTCATTTTATGCTTGGGATCGGNAATACGAGCCTGCAGTNGGCCAGAATTNGTGATTAGTACCAGACCCTCAGAATCCTTATCGAGCCTGCCCGCNGGATAGAATCCTTTTCGTTCAACCAGGTCAGCCAGCGTAGGTCCTCGCCCGGAAAACTGACATAGGACACCATAAGGTTTGTTGAGAATAATCAACTCCGGCAATGGGTTCTCCTGAGNCCTTGCTTGCCTGGCTTGAANNCTTACCAGTCACGCCACAAGGAGGATGGTTGAGGACAGGAATGGTTGAAGAAACCTGCTAACNTAGCTTAAATGGAATTTAAATTGAAAGCAGTTAAATTGAAAGCAGTTAAATTGAAAGCAGTTAAATTGAAAGCATTTATATTGAAAGCATTTAAAAACGTGGAAATGGCAGCATATAGTGANAGATGATGTTTAAGTTAACGNAGGCNAACAGTGANAATCCGGATTCNGAGGAGAATACTGGCATAGGTGTGCTTGAAGCNCCNGCTAAACCAAAGCTGAAAAAGCCAGCCATGTGGAAAGTGATCCTGTTAAATGATGATTACACACCCATGGAATTTGTGGTTGAGGTGTTGCAGNTCTTTTTCGGCATGAATGGAGAAAAGGCAACTCAGATNATGCTGGCGGTACACCAGACGGGNAAGGCAACCTGTGGAATATATACCCGAGACGTAGCAGAAACAAAATCTACTCAAGTCAATGAGTACGCCCAGGAAAATCAGCACCCCCTGGTATCGCAAATCGAAGCTGTGGACTAAATGAGGTAATAATGATGCTGGGTCAAGATCTAGAGTTGACGCTAAACATGGCATTTAAGGATGCCAGGTTAAAAAGACATGAACTNATGTCGGTAGAGCACTTNCTGCTGGCATTGCTGGATAACACNGCAGCGGTTTCNGTCTTGAAGGCTTGCAATGCGGATTTGGATAAACTCCGGGAAGCGCTGGAGAAATTCATCAGCGATACTACACCGTTGATTCCTGGCAATCAGGAGGGTCGTGATACCANGCCAACGCTGGGTTTTCAGAGAGTCCTCCAGCGTGCAGTATTTCATGTGCAATCCTCTGGTAAGAAAGAAGTAAGTGGAGANCATGTGCTGGTTGCTATCTTTGCAGAACAGGAAAGTCACAGCGTTTATTTATTGAAAGAACAGGAGATAAACCGTATTGATGTTGTTAATTTCATTGCCCATGGCGGCCGCGGCGATGACAGTGAAGATGCTGATGNTCATTTGGAGAGCAGCACNNNGGNAGAGGCGGAAGAAAAACCGCCATCGCCGCTTGAAGCTTTTGCTACAAACCTCAATGATCAGGCCCGAGANGGACGGATTGATCCGTTAATTGGTCGCGAANNAGAAGTTGAAAGAGTCGTGCAGATCCTTTCTCGNCGGCGGAAGAATAACCCGCTCATGGTAGGTGAGTCCGGAGTAGGTAAAACTGCCATTGCTGAGGGNCTGGCTAAACTCATTGTAGATGGGCAGGTTCCGGAGGTCATTGCAGAAAGCACNGTGTACTCCCTGGATCTGGGTGCATTACTGGCGGGTACCAAGTACAGGGGAGACTTCGAGAAGCGCTTCAAGGGTTTGTTGAATGAACTCAAAAAGTCGACTAATCAGATTTTATTTATTGATGAAATTCATATGATCATTGGTGCCGGGGCTGCGTCGGGGGGCGTTATGGATGCGTCTAATCTACTTAAACCGCTTCTCGCTTCNGGTGAGGTTCGTTGTATGGGTTCCACCACCTATCAGGAATATCGTGGCATCTTTGANAAAGACCGTGCCTTGTCGCGTCGTTTCCAGAAGGTGGATGTGAGTGAACCAAGTGTAGAAGATACCTACCTGATTCTGAAGGGCTTGAAAAACCGCTACGAAGAACACCATCAATTGAAATATACCGACAGGAGCCTGAGAGTGGCTGCTGAGCTTGCTCAAAAGTATATTAACGACCGGTTTATGCCAGACAAAGCAATTGATGTTATCGATGAGGTGGGCGCNTNTCAGCAGTTACAACCCNTGAGTCGACGCAAAAAGCAGATCAGCGTCAGCGATGTAGAAAAGATGGTCGCNAAAATAGCGCGTATACCNTCAGCAAGTATCTCACATACCGACAAACAGTCTCTGAAAGATCTGGAAACGAATCTGAAAATGGTGATTTTTGGCCAGGATGAGGCNATNGATTCTTTAGCAAGCGCGATTAAGCTAACCCGGGCAGGGCTGCGAGAAGGTGAAAAACCGATTGGTTCATTTCTGTTTTCAGGACCTACTGGCGTTGGTAAGACNGAGGTCTGTAAACAGCTAGCACTTATCATGGGCGTTGAACTGGTTCGTTTTGATATGTCTGAGTACATGGAGCGACATACTGTCTCTAGATTAATTGGAGCCCCACCGGGGTATGTTGGCTTCGATCAGGGAGGCTTGTTGACAGAAGCGATAACCAAGCAGCCTCACTGTGTATTACTGTTAGATGAAGTAGAGAAAGCCCANCCGGATGTTTTTAATCTGCTCTTGCAGGTGATGGATCACGGCATTTTGACTGATAACAATGGACGNAAAGCCGATTTCAGGAACGTTATTCTAGTCATGACAACCAACGCCGGNGCCCAGGAGATGAGCAGAAGTTCNATGGGATTCCAGCATCAGGACCATACTACGGATGGTATGGAAATTTTGAAAAANATGTTTACCCCAGAGTTTCGAAATCGGTTGGATGCGATCATTCAGTTTGAAGCGCTCAGCAGAGAAGTGGTTAAGACTGTGGTTGATAAATTTCTGGTGGGAATCCAAGTGCAACTCGANGATAAGAAAGTTCAGCTTGACGTGAGTGAGACCGCACGCAATTGGCTGGCTGAGCATGGCTATGATCGTCTGATGGGGGCNAGGCCCATGCTAAGATTACTNCAGAATAAGATTAAGAAACCCCTGGCAGAAGATATTCTATTCGGGCGCCTGGCCAAGGGCGGCGTTGTTAATGTGGAAGTGGAAGAAGATGACNTGGTGCTAGTGATAGAAGAAACTGCCAGCGTCTGAGGTCGCGCAGCTNAGGACTGTTCTGTGGGAAGGGTAGGTCAGGTCGTTCGAGCTAGCAGCAATGCGGGTGTTCAGGCGACCTTATTCCCTGAAAGTGATGCGTCCTTTACTGAGGTCATAAGGTGTCAGTTCGACCTTCACTTTATCGCCGGTCAGTATTTTTATGTAGTTCTTGCGCATTTTTCCTGAAATATGCGCAATAATGACATGCTCGTTTTCCAGTTCTACCCTGAACATGGTATTCGGTAGAGTATCGATTACAGTACCGGACATCTGAATTTGTTCTTCTTTAGCCATTGAGCNCCTGTCGTCGTGCCTTTTCAAGAGAAGTTGCGCATTGTGCACTAATTATCGAACCATAGCAAAATCCGTGTTTTCATTGTCTGAGNACCTGCCATCGATTTTCTATCAACCCTTCTATGGGNCGATAATCAGCCTTGTAATCCATTTTCTGGCAGTTCTGGATCCAGTATCCCAGGTAGACATGTTCAAGGTTGCGTTGACGGGCTGATTCTATGAGGGTCANGATTGCAAAAACGCCNAAGGATCTATTCAGCTTGTCAGGATCAAAAAAAGTATAGATCGCCGATAGGCTATCGCTGAGCTGGTCAGCAACCATAATAGCGATCAGCTGATCCTTTAAACGAAATTCGATAAACTGGGCTTCAGGCCGNCCTTCAATCAGAAAATTCTTAAACTGNGNTTGATCAGGCGGATACATGTCTCCATCTCGATGCCGTGAATTGATGTATCGGGCATACAGGAGCCAGCTATCGTCTGATAGATAAGGCGCTTCCNAGCGGATAGAAATGTCCTGATTACGCTTCCAGATTTTACGCTGGGTCCGTCTCATCTTGAAAGCAGCAACCGGGATGCGAACCGGTACNCAGGCACGACAGGTTTTGCAGTGCGGCTTGTAAATGTAGCGTCCAGANCGCCTGAAACCGACCTGTGATAACTGTGAATACAATTCTGTATCTGCCTGGAACTGGGGATCAAGGAAAAGTGTAACCGCCGACTGGTCTTGCAGATAGCTGCATTGATGCGNCGGTGTTGTAAAGAAATGTAACTCGTCCAGGTCAGTCATTGTCAAGCGTTCGCGATGATGTCATTGGCGCCAGATGGGCAGGTCACCGGTAAGACTTGACCAGGACACTTCTCGGTTAACCGCTTGGCGCAGCTGTTGCTTGAAAAGCNCGCGAGGCAGGCTGATGCTNCCGAGAGACAACAAGTGANTATTGGGTATTTGGCAGTCAATCAGGGTTGCTCCTATTTCNTGGGCNCAGCGAATCAGAAATGCGAATGCGACTTTTGAGGCATTGCTGACCAGAGAAAACATNGATTCACCACAAAAGACCCCGCCTACGGATACGCCGTAAAGGCCTCCGATGAGCTTACCATGTTGATAGCANGCCAGAGAATGGGCATGACCTAGATGATTGAGTTGCAGATAAGCTGCCTTCATCTCTTCTGTGATCCAGGTACCTGCCTGCTGNGCTCTGGGCGCCTGGCATTGTTCGATGATAGCGGGGAAGTCACTATTCCAGGCNAGTTTAAATCGATTCTGTCGCAGGACTTTTGACAGGCTGCGTTTGGGTCGGAACTGATCCGGGTAAATGACAGCACGGATNGAGGGTGACCACCATAGGATNGGCTGGTCCTGTTCATACCAGGGAAATATTCCGTTTCTGTAGGCCATAAGCAGTCGTTGGCTGCTCAGGTCACCACCCATCGCNAGCAGNCCATNGGGCTCGTCGAGAGCCTGATTGATGTCAGGGAAGGGACTGATTTCAGAATCGAGAATTTGTACGAAGGTCATTGTCTGNTGTCAAGTTGATGAGCCAGTCAGAACNCTTTGATAAGGTANNNGCTGTTATCTGAGTTCAGCNCGCGGGTTGTTTTATTATCTACATATTACCTTATTCAATCTGGGATTTTATCCAGGATTGCNTTATTAAAGCGGTTTTTTATACGTACGTCGCCAGGGCCGACTATTTCGGCATCAAAATGCGTCCTTCATATTTTAATTATATTATAATCAATTAGTTATGATTATAATATAAAGTATAATAGGAAATTAATTTTAGATTAACGGATAAAAGACAAGCCGGTATGATGCGCTTCTGTTTCCTTGGTTAAACCTTATCTGGCTAGGCAGCAAGTGCTTTCAAGGGTAGCGTTGGTGGTTCAGATCCTACCTGCCGGGTGTCAAGGGTTGAGGCTTTCCAGGTATTTTTCTGCATCCAGTGCGGCCATGCAGCCAAAGCCTGCGGAAGTTACGGCTTGTCTGTAAACCTGATCGGCAACATCGCCTGCTGCAAAAATTCCAGGTACGCTGGTAGCGGTCGCCAGGCCAGATAAGCCTGACTGTACTTCAATGTAGCCCCCATTCATGTTCAACTGGTCTGCAAAAATATGGGTATTAGGGGTGTGACCAATAGCTATAAAAACGCCGTGCAGGTCAATATCTTTGCGACTATTATCCTGCAATTGTAGGATCCGCATGCCGGTGACGCCGGTATTATCCCCTAAAACCTCATCCAGGACGGCATTCCAGACCACATGAATGTTGTCTTTGCCCAAAACACGATGCTGAAGGATCTTTTCTCCTCTAAATTGGTCACGACGATGAACCAGATACACATCAGAGGCAATGTTGGAAAGATACAGGGCCTCTTCAAGTGCAGTGTTACCACCTCCGATCACAGCGACTTTTTGCTTCTTGTAAAAGAAGCCGTCACAGGTCGCGCAGGCACTGACGCCCCTACCTTTATAAGCTTCTTCTGAGGCCAATCCCAGATAGCGCGCCGAGGCGCCGGTGGTGATGATTGCAGCATCACAACTGTAAGTGGCCTGGTCTCCAAAAAACTGGAAGGGTTTCTGGGACAAGTCGCAATCATTGATATGGTCGTAAATGATTTCAGTTTCAAACCTTTCTGCATGCTGCTGCATGCGTGCCATTAATTCCGGGCCCTGCAGACCAGAGATATCACCGGGCCAATTATCCACATCTGTCGTGGTAGTGAGTTGCCCGCCGGTTTCTATACCCGTTATCACAATGGGGTTTAGGTTGGCTCTCGCGGCATATATGGCAGCGGTTAAACCCGCTGGGCCCGAGCCGATAATGAGTAGTTTGTTATGACGGACTTCCATTCTTACCTCTTCAACTTGTAGTGCTGTGCCTATCTTAAAGTGGCCTGCTCAGGCTATCTTGGCTGGATTGGTGCGCTGGATTACTGCATCGGGATGCAAACCCAGTTTTATTGCATGGCCCTCGTAAAGGCACGGGTATCGAACTGCATGCCTGGCCTGGTGCAAGTGTAATGGCTGTTCATGATTTCCTTGAAATAGGATTTTCCGGGTGAATTTTGAGCATCCCGGTAAATTTGCTTTATCCCGGGTCGGCGCTACTGTCCGGGCATGGGTTGGTCCTGCCATCGTACTCTCAATTCACTAAAGTGGGCTATGGTACTTCATTCGAAAGACAGGTTGTAGTTACAACTGAAAATAATGAAGTTTTGATTACAATCCTTGGGTACTCGAGATATGATCTAACACCATGAAATTTATAGATATTCCAATCCAGAAATTAGACCGCTAAGGACTAGAATCTGGAAGTGGGGAGATGGCGTGGCGCAACCAAAAGGAAAGAGGAGTTTGGCTTCACTAGATCAGAGCACGATCTGGGATCTGTTGCTGTCTCGATTAAGAGAAGGGATNATTTTGGTTGAGATAGCAATCTGCATCTATCTGACCTGTGCGTTGCTCAGTTTTGATTCGTCCGATCCGNGCTGGACCTTCACTGGGATCAGTCACCAGGTGAGCAATATCATGGGGCCTTCGGGTGCNTGGTTTGCCGATGTGGTGTTTGCTATTTTTGGTTTNATGGCATTTGTATTTCCTTTNCTTCTAGCGGTTCATATTTTGCTNCGGGTCTTGTNGAAACGTATTAATCCAATTTTTGATCCAGCGTTGTTGATTGTTCAGGGNATGGGGCTGGTACTGGGTGTTATCAGCGGTGCTGCTTTGTGCAGAATGCATTTTTATGGTGCTGGCCTTGAATTCCGCGAGGGNAGTGGTGGTTTAGTGGGNAATGCTACGAAAGAGCTTCTTGTGCCTTTGCTGGGGTACCCTGGTGCGACTTTGACCCTGGTGCTGGTTTTCCTTATTGGTCTGACCTTGCTGATAGATATTTCCTGGGTGGCTGTTCTAGATACCATTGGACGATTTACCCTANAGCTATATGACGTTATACGGGATCGCTGGCANCGCTTCAGAAATCATCGCCTGGCGGCNTCAAAGGCCCAGCGGACGACCAAAGCTCGGCGAATTGCTCTCGAAAAACATGTTGAACTGGAGCAGGCCAGGATACCNCTGGTTATTCAGCCACCTGAAAAAGGAGAGCCAGAACTCAGTGAGCGGGCAGCACGCGAAAAACAAGGTAACCTTTTTACAATGNAAACGGTAGAAGGCCTGCCAGCACTAAGTCTCCTGGACATTAATGATGCCAATAAGCAGCGNGGTTATTCTTCTCAAGATCTAGAGGCGATGTCCAGGCTGCTTGANTTGAAGCTCCTGGATTATGGTGTTGAAGCTGCGGTGGTGGCNGTATTTCCCGGACCGGTGATTACCCGTTTTGAAATACAGCCAGCACCCGGGGTAAAAGTGAGTCGGATCTCTGGGCTAGCCAAAGATCTGGCNCGGTCCNTGGCCGTAATCAGCGTTCGGGTGGTGGAGGTGGTNCCCGGTAAACCTGTGGTCGGAATAGAAATACCCAACGAAGATAGACAAATAGTNCGGCTAAGTCAGGTATTATCCTCGAAAGCTTATGACCTGTCCCTGTCTCCTTTGTCGCTTGCNTTGGGCCACGATATTGCAGGTGAGCCNGTCGTCGTTGATCTGGCAAGAATGCCTCACCTNCTGGTGGCAGGTACAACCGGATCAGGGAAGTCAGTNGGCTTAAATGCCATGATACTTTCGATTTTGTTCAAGGCNTCGCCAGAAGATGTCCGGTTGATTATGGTCGATCCTAAAATGCTTGAACTGGCCGTTTACGAGGGTATTCCCCACTTGTTAACACCGGTGGTTACCGACATGAAGGATGCGGCTAATGCGCTTCGCTGGTGTGTTGCAGAAATGGAACGGCGCTATCGCCTGATGGCATCGCTTGGCGTGCGTAATATCGGTGGATTCAATCGTAAGGTGAAAGACGCGATCAAAGCAGGTGAGCCGCTAACAGATCCTTTCTGGGTACCTGATCCTCTTTCCGAAGAGGAAATGCAATCCCCCGATGAATTGGAAACACTGCCTTTTATTGTTGTGGTCATTGATGAATTTGCAGACCTGATGATGATAGTTGGTAAAAAGGTAGAGGAACTCATTGCNCGCATTGCTCAGAAAGCCAGGGCNGCGGGCATACATTTGATTCTGGCGACGCAGCGACCTTCGGTAGACGTAATTACCGGTCTTATTAAGGCAAATGTGCCCACCCGTATCGGCTTCCAGGTTTCCAGCAAGGTTGATTCCAGAACGATTCTGGATCAGGGNGGGGCTGAACAACTNCTGGGCCATGGCGATATGCTGTANATGCCCGGGGGAACACCGATTCCTGTAAGAGTTCACGGCGCATTTGTAGACGATGATGAAGTACATCGCGTGGTGGAAAGCTGGAAAACGCTAGCTGAGCCCAATTATCTTGACGTTATTTTAGATGGTCTAANGGATTCTGAGCTGCTACCGGGCNNAGCCGGCAGCAAAGATGACAGGCNGGGNGAAACAGACCCATTATATGATGAGGCNGTCGCTTTTGTGACCTCTTCGGGTCGGGTTTCCATTTCGTCGGTTCAACGAAAGTTACGCATAGGTTATAACCGGGCTGCCAGGATGGTAGAAGAAATGGAGCAGGCTGGGGTTGTCAGTCAAATGAATACCAATGGCTCGCGAGAGGTGTTAGCCCATGCGCCACCAGATTAGCCTGATTGTAGGGCTGGTTATACTGGGACTTTCTCCGTTCAATGGCGCTANCGAAGAAGTGCTTGATAGTGATCCTGCGGGTTTATTAAAGCGACATCTTGGATTGATTCACGATCTCAAGGCCTTGTACAGTCAACGTGCTGCAGATAATGCCGNGATGNGTCAGACGGGTAAGTTCTGGTTAAAGCANCCNGGCCGGTTTCGCCTGGAGCCAGCGGATGACCTGAACCCACTGCTGGTTTCTGATGGCAGGAGTCTCTGGGAATTTGATGCCTTGCTGGAACAGGTCATCATTCATTCCGCTAGTTCAGACCCGACGGTATCACCGGTTCTGCTACTGGCCAGATCCGATATCGACCTTGAAACCGCTTACAATATTGATCTGTACCGTGATGAACTGGAAGAGGTATTTGTACTGTCGCCTGTCCGTGAGGACGCATTTTTTCGTAACCTCAGCCTGCACTTTAAAGATGGGCTTCCTGTCGGGATTCGTGTTCTGGCACTATCCGGCCAATATCTTGAAATGGAGATCAGGATCCTGGAGTATAACGGAGAAGTGCCCCTTTCCCTGTTTCATTTTGAAGTTCCCGCTGGTGTAGATGTCATTGATTATCGACCATGAATTTATTTGAATCCCAAACGCAGTTTCAGCCTCTGGCAGCTCGTCTCAGGCCACAAAGGCTTGAAGATTTTGTTGGTCAGAGCCATCTGCTGGCGAGTGGCAGACCGCTCAGGCTGGCCATCGAACAGGGTCAACTGCATTCGATGATATTCTGGGGTCCGCCAGGAACGGGGAAAACCAGTCTGGCCCGTCTTCTGGCGCAGTATGCAGATGCGGAGTTTGTGTCTATATCGGCTGTTTTAAGTGGTATCAAGGAAATTAGGAATGTGGTGGCAATGGCAAAACAGGTGGCAACCCAGGGCCGCAAGACAATACTGTTTGTTGATGAAGTTCATCGTTTCAACAAGGGGCAACAGGATGCTTTCCTGCCGCATGTGGAGGATGGTACCGTTATTTTAATTGGCGCTACCACGGAAAACCCATCGTTTGAGTTGAATAATGCTCTGTTATCCCGGGCGCGTGTGTATCGATTGCAGTCGATTGATGAAGAGGCGCTGCTGACCCTGCTTGAGAGAGCTTTGCCTCGAATCGGTGATTCCGGATTCAAAGCAGAAACCAAGGCTCTTAAGGCGATTGCCAGTAGTGCCCAGGGTGATGCCAGGCTTGCCTTGAATTTACTGGAAATTGCTGCTGATTCGACCCAAGACGGTTCCATACTACTTGATCAGCTTGGACCCATTCTCGGCGAGAGTACGCGGCGTTTTGATAAGGGCGGGGATGTGTTTTATGAGCAGATCTCGGCCCTGCACAAAGCGGTGCGTGGTTCATCGCCTGATGCGGCACTTTACTGGTTTGCACGTATGTTAGATGGTGGCTGCGATGCGCTCTACATCGCTCGAAGAGTCGTTCGTATGGCCACTGAAGATGTGGGCAATGCTGACCCGAGGGCCTTGCAGATTGCCTTAAATAGCTGGGATGTGCAGAGAAGGTTGGGTAGCCCGGAAGGTGAGCTGGCAATTGCCCAAGCATTAGTTTACCTTGCCGTCGCAGCCAAGAGTAATGCCGTTTACCTGGCACTGGATCAGGCAAAGGCGGACGTCAAAAAGTTTGGCTCCTTGGAAGTGCCGCTGCATCTTCGTAATGCACCCACTGAGATGATGGAAAAGATGGGCTATGGTGAACAATATCAGTATGCTCATGATTATCAGGATGCCTTTGTCCCAGGAGAAAATTATTTTCCAGAAGATTTGAGTGAGCGCCAGTATTACATCCCGGTTGACCGGGGTTTGGAGCTTAAGATTGGTGAAAAGCTGAACTATCTTCGTAGTCAGAATAAAGCGAGTAAGATGAAAAGATATCCGCCAGGGGAAAGTTAACGCTGGAATGGTTAGTGGTATCTATCGGTGGGGCTATGGGGGCGGTTTTAAGGCACACATTGGCCAGCGCCATCACGGTGCAGTTAAAATCCGAATTTCCGCTTGGGATTTTCACAGTGAATGTCCTAGGCTGTTTTCTCATGGTGATTTGTTACGTGCTGCTGGTCGAACGGCAACTGTTGGGCGACCCCTGGCTCGACTTTACATTGGCCGGCCTGCTCGGTGCCTTCACAACCTTTTCGACCTTCTCAATCCAGGCCTATATGCTCATTGTCAACGGTCGTAGGGCTCTAGCACTGGGTTACATTATGGCCAGCGTTCTGGTCTGTCTGCTGGCTGTTGCCGTGGGCGTATTTCTGACCAGGACACTCATTAATCACTGACTTGCTCTATTGGTTCAGGTAAACTGTGCGCTTCAAATTTCAGGGCAATTCAGATGCTCGATCCAAAATTACTGCGCACAGAGCTTGACGATGTTGCCCTTCGGCTGCAAAAGAAATACTTCAATCTTGACGTCAGTCAAGTCGAAGCGCTGGAGGCTGAGCGTAAATCTGCGCAGATGGCGGTTGAAGTGCTTCAGGCAGAGCGCAACAAACAGTCCAAAATGATAGGTCAGGCTAAAGCAAAAGGTGAGGATGTAGCGCCACTGCTAGCACAGGTTGCTGACCTTGGAGCACGTCTTGCGGAACAAAAGACTCAGTTTGAGTCGGTTTCTGAGCAGTTTCAGAGCCTGGTGCTGGCGATTCCAAATATTCCTGATGAAAGCGTTCCTGCGGGGAAAACAGAGGATGATAATGTTGAGATAAGACGATGGGGTGTACCCGGCAGCTTTGATTTTCCTGTGTTGGACCATGTTGCCCTGGGTGAGCAGGGTCATAGCATGGATTTTGAAGTAGCCGCAAAGGTGACCGGCTCCCGGTTTGTTACCCTGCGAGGTGAATTGGCGCAGCTACATCGGGCACTGACACAATTCATGTTGGACCTGCATGTCAACGAGCATGGTTATGAAGAGGTCTATGTGCCTTACATCGTTAATAGTGAATCACTGCGAGGTACCGGTCAGCTGCCTAAATTCGGAGAGGACCTGTTCAAGCTGGAGGGCGAAAAAGATTTCTACCTTGTACCCACGGCAGAAGTTCCGGTCACTAATCTACTTAGGGATGTGATCGTCTCAGAAGATCAGTTGCCCCTGCAATTTGTATGTCACACGCCCTGTTTTAGAAGTGAGGCAGGTAGCTATGGCAGGGATACGCGAGGCATGATTCGTCAACATCAATTTGAAAAAGTTGAATTGGTACAATTGCTTCGCCCCGAGGATAGTGCCCAGGCGCACGAGGCTTTGACCCATCATGCTGAGGTCGTTTTACAGAAATTGGAATTGCCTTATCGAGTGGTTAATCTTTGTGGTGGGGATCTGGGGTTTGCCTCAGCGATGACATACGACCTGGAAGTGTGGTTGCCTGGCCAGGATGCCTACCGGGAAATATCATCGTGCAGTAATTTTTTAGATTTTCAGGCGAGGAGAATGCAGGCG
>NZUN01000093.1 GCA_002697205.1 Gammaproteobacteria bacterium | reverse complement strand
CCAGACCAGACCAGACCAAAAACTATACAAAAAGTTGAATCTTTCTTCTGTAACTACGGCTCATTTTCAGTACTGTCCCGGAAAACAGTTCCAACTGATATTCCCCATTAATGTGGCTACGGACTTTGTGGACTAACGATATATTCACCAGCGTACTTCGGTGAATACGTTGAAAAATCCGTGGATCCAACAGCGCCTCAAGATTTTTCATAGTCATACGTAATACGTGAGTTGCCCCACTGGCATGAATACACATGTAGTCTCCCGCTGCATCAACCCATTCTATGGTCTTTACCGGAACACGGGTTATTATGGCCCCGTCCTTAATCGACAATATTTCGGTGTAGCGGTCATGGCCAGCATTTTGTTCAGGCCTATTATTAGCCAACGCCGACTCAGTTAATTCATGTACAACACGCTGCAAACGGGCTGTTTCAATCTCTGCTCCTTTCAGCAGCAAGCGTTCTCTGACCAAGTCAAGCGCCCGTATCAATCGTTCGCTAGAAACAGGTTTCAGCAAATAATCAACCGCATGTAATTCAAAAGCCTCCACAGCGAACCGATCAAATGCAGTAATAAATATCACCATCGGCTGCTCTTTACCCTGCAAGCGAGAGACCAATTCAATCCCACTGACCTTCGGCATATTAATATCGACTAAAAGAAGATTTGGCTTATGCAATGAAATGGCATTCAGAGCCTGTTCTGCATTGCCACATTCAGCCACAACCTCAACATTATCCAGACCTTTCAACCTGGTAATTAAGCCCTGTCGAGCAATAGCCTCATCATCGATGACAACAACACGCAATATTAAAGGGTTCATGCTCTGCCTACTTCATTTTAACAAAAGGAAGGCGCACACACACACACAGACCACCCTGGTCTGCGCGAGAAAACTCCAATCGGCCATCATCACCATATAGGTAAATTAATCTTTTCCTGGTGTTTTTCAAACCCACTCCGGAATCTCCCAGTTTGACCTCATCGGTTGCCGGTTCAGGCATCATTACAGGGTCCAGACCCGGACCATCATCTAATACCTTCAGTACTAAAGCCTCATCTTCTAACTGTGCTGAAAGCACGACCATTCCTCCAGCCTCGCGATCTGCTACCGCAAATTTAATCGCATTTTCCACTAGGGGCTGAAAAATCAGACTTGGTACTTCTGCTTCCAGGACCTGCGCATCAATCCGGGTGACCACCTTTAGTCTTTCGGCAAATCTCACTTTTTCTATATCTAGATACAAATGCGTTGCCCTTAATTCATTCTCCAGAGTCACTAGCCCCATGGGCTGGTCGTTCAGGGAATAACGCAGAAATTCGCAGAGTTTGTGCAGCATCGCATCTGCTCTTATGGCATCTTTGACAACTATCAAAGTGCTGATGGCATTAAGCGTGTTAAACAGGAAGTGCGGGTTGAGTTGATAGCGGAGCATCTGCAACTGGGCATCAATCACAGCACTTTCAGCCCTGATGCTTCGCTGGGTTTCAACGACAAGCAATCGATAAAATTTCAATCCAAAATACAGCCCGCTCCAGCACAGGATAACGAAATAGGAATATCCCAAAACACCTGCAAAATAGGAACTAATACCAAATTCATAGACTGACTGATATTCTGAAAGATAAACTATTTGGGAGAAATTCTTGATCGGTTGCCAGATCAAAGCTGTAAAAAGAGAAGCCAGTAATATGGTTATCGCTCGAGTCATAATCGATCGATTCCACACCAATTGATAACAGTAACGAAGCATTGTGGTCAGCAGAAAACCGGCACCAGCATCAAATACCAACATCAGGCTTCTTTCAATCGGTTGGTTCCAATAAGCGTCCCTGAGAGCAAACAGGATTATCCATCCCAACCAACCTGAGAACTGAAGCGACCAGAACGGGCTATTGCCCTGTAGAAGGATATCAAGCTGCCCGTGGCCAATGATGGACTTACCATCGCCCTGTAAATAAGTGTTACCCATCATAGTGACATAATCTCTGCCCCCGTTCTGGGGCATCCAACAAGAGCCAAGCTACATTGCCAGCATTGCACCTCATGGCTTACCTTTTTTCAATAGCATTAAGTCAATAACATTAGGTCAATAGCAACTACAATCAGTGGTAAGCAGGGTGTTCTCAATCAAATAATGTTTCAAAATCCCTCGCAGAATTGCTGGTACGGGCAGCGGCAATACTACGCGCTAATACTGGGATACCCTTTTTAATCAAGTCATCGGGAACATGGCCAAAAGCCAGGCGGAGATAAGGTACCTGCTTACTGTCAACATGGAAATCTTTGCCGGCGGCGAAGTAAAAATTATTCGCAGCAGCCACCTGCCGTAACTTATCCATATCAATATCCTCCGGTAACCTTACCCAAATAAAAAGGCCGCCGACCGGTACAGACCAGACACAAAAATCTGCCAACGTGTCGCTAAGCAACTCACAAACCAGGTTACGCTTATGTCTGAGCACGGGATTAGCCACATCACAATGCTCCCAGATACCCTTTTTATAAAACTGCGCCAGTACAGCGGCAGCAAAATAATTACTGCCAGCGTCGAAGCGCTGACTAACAATATTATTAAAGTGGGGTTTTCTCGCAAGCAGGTAACCGAGCCTTACCCCGGGTGCGAAGATCTTCGATAACGATCCGATATAAATCTGCCGTTCAGAATCATCTAAAGCATACAAAGACGGGACTTTAGCTCCATCAAAATGAACGTCACCGTAACAATTGTCCTCTACAATAGGAAGTTGATACCGATCTGCTATTTCTAGCAATTGCTTTTTCCTGGACAATGGCATGCAGGTCCCAGTCGGGTTCTGGTAGGTCGTCAGGGTATAGATAAATCGAACCTTCTGAGCAGATCTCTGCAACTTCTGCAAGGTGTCAGCCAGCGCATCCATACGCATACCTTGTTCATCCATGGCGACCCCAACCATGGCTAGCCCAATGCCCTTATAAGCACTGATAGTCCCGCTATAGGTATACTCCTCGGTAATAACTATATCACCAGGCGCCTGCATTAGCGCCTGTCCTGCCAGGGTAACAGCCTGCATGGAACCATTCATCAAGGCAATCATCTCCGGGTCAACTGGCACACCTTCCCGCTGAGATTCACGTTCCGCCATTAATTGCCGAAGTCCAGCATGACCTTTCCCACCAGGATAACGGTTAAAAGCGTCATGCTCTTCTTCTATCGCAGCAATCGCAGCATCCCTGAACGCATCCACCGGGAAGGTTTCAGGGTTAGTCTGACCAATAGCAAAATCGTAAACTTCCATCATTACTCCTTGTAGCTGTTTGCAAAAAGCACCAGTTTCTCTAACCCTTCCTGCAGCCGCGTGTGGGAAAGAGCAAAACAAATTCTAATATATTGTTCATTACCTGGGCCAAACGTAAATCCGGGTGCTACGCCAACATCCTTGTGATCAAGGAGCCCCTGACAAAAGGCACGACTCGAGCTGATACCATCAATTTTCGGGAAAGCATAAAATGCGCCCTCAGGCGGTGTTAACAGGATTCTCGAGCAGGTTGCTAGCATTTCATTCACCAGTATTGCACCTTTTCGGTATTTGGCATTAAGTGCTTCAATCACTGTTTCGGAATTCTCCAGCGCCACAATACAGCCCTGTTGAGCAAAAGGAGCACTGCCGGTATTGAAGCATTCTGACAGCACGGCCCATTGAGTCTCCATAGCCTTGGCAGCCACAACCCAACCTACCCGCCAGCCGGTCATCGCCCAGGCTTTTGAAAAACCATTGACAATCACAATGGGGTCATCATCCCTTGCCAGGTCCAGAAAAGAGGGGGCCACAGCCGCATTAAGCACCGCCCTATGATAAACCTCATCAGCCAACAATAAGATTGATTTTTCACGACAAAACTCAAGTAGAGCCGATTGCTCGCTACGGCTCATTATCCAGCCTGTGGGGTTGCAGGGAGAATTTATATAAATTAATCGGGTTTTTGGCGTAACAGCGGCAAACAATGCCTCCATGTCCAATCCCCAGGATGTTGCACCTTCATGCTGCCGAACCGTGGCGATATCAGCGCCAGCGACCCTGCACGCCGTTTCAATATTGGGCCAGTATGGGCCAACCAGCAGCGCCTCATCTCCTTGGGTCAGGGCCATTTGTACAGCGATAGTCACACCCATCATGGCGGACCCAGGCACTGAAATACGCTTCGGATCAATTCTCAATCCATAGACTGAATGCAGGTAATCACCAATACTGGTTCGAAGCTCGGGCTTTCCTCTTGTATTAACGTAGAACGTATCACCGGCTAATAATGCGTCCGATGCTGCCTCACGAATAAAACCCGCGGTCACTTCATCACCCTCGCCGAACCAAAGAGGTATAACGGAAGGATCACCCAGCCTGGGTGTAGCAAGCCCTGCAATGCCATTTTGCTGCATCGAGGCGATATCCGGTCGTACACCTTTCAAAGAGGCTCCTCAAAAGAAAACATCAATATGGGCTTAGTTTAACGGCTTTGACTATCGCGGGGATTGTTCCACATGTCACGGGTAATTTTCCATTGCCCTGACGGTTGTCTGGCAATAATCCATAGATGTCGACTAATGGATCTTATGGGCGCAGCTCCGGAATCCTGTTTAGCGACTAAATAACCATCGAAACTCAGCCGTGCAAATCCCCAGTCATCAAAGACCCGCAGTTCCTCGATGGTGGATTCCTGCTCGAACCTGAATTTATGCGTAAAATTATAGAACTTCCGGGCATCATTAATACCTACATCACCGAATCTCGATGGCATCATCCAGATCGCATCCTCTGAAAACAACTCAAAATACGCTTCAAACTGATCGGATTGCAGGCATCGAATACCCGCTAGAATCAACTGTCTAGCTGAACTTTCCCCACTTGTTTGCTGGGCAGTAGTTTCACTCACCCTCTCGCTCCGCTGTCGTTTTCTTAAATAGTATCGGATTCACTCCCGAAATGATATTTGAGACACGACATCGGACCTGCAAACCTCAACTGTTTCTGCGCAGCTATGTTGGTTATCATAGGATCTCAAAGAATCGTCTTACAAGTGCTTTTACATGCTCTACCTTAAGTACACAGGCCTTATCCTGCTTGCTCTTTTCAGTATGCTCTGCATTCACATGTACTCTCCCGACCTGCCCAGGGATATTGTCGATGCTCGTTATAGTAACTCAGCATCACAATTTCTAGTCAGCGAAAATGACTTACGTATTCATTTCCGCGATGAAGGCAACCAAAACGGTCACCCCATAGTGTTAGTGCATGGCGCCTTCTCTTCATTACATGCATTTGAAAGCTGGTCACGGATTCTGGGCGATCAATTCCGCATCATTAGCCTCGACTTACCGGGTCACGGGCTGACCGGCGCTACTCCCACTGGCGATTATTCCAATGACCTGCAACTGAATGTGATTAACGCTATCAGCCAGCATCTAGGGCTCAATAAATTCACCATTGGCGGCAATTCAATGGGGGGCGGTGTAAGTTGGCAATACGCCCTAAAATATCCAGAACGCATCGCCTCATTAATACTAGTCGATAGCTCAGGGCCTCGACACTGGCATACGACTGCGGGAGACAAAGGCAGCGACTCGCGAGCGCCTCTGGTCACTCGATTACTCGGGCAAAACTGGTTTCGAGCCATAGCAGCAAACCTGAATCCGTATTATCTTGCTAAGCAGGGACTCGCCAGTGCCTATCATCAGCAGCAAGCCATAACTGAAGAGCTCATTGACAGGTATGTCGATCTTAATCTAAGAGCAGGCACCAGACAGGCAATTTTAAGCCGAACCCAACATCGCCAGAGTGCTCCCTCTGAAAGGCTGGATCCCGGCCATCTACTTCAGCCTACTTTGATCCTCTGGGGTCAGGAAGACCACTGGATCGACCTGTCGTATGGCTACCGCTTCGCCTCGGTAATAGCCAACAGCCAGCTGATTGTTTACCCTGAGGTCGGCCACCTCCCCATGGAAGAGGTGCCCGATATTTCAGCCCAGCATGTGCGAAAATTTCTAAATGACCTCAACCAAGGACGACCAGCAGACATGATTAACCCGCGAGTGGCTTTATGAAAATCTCCAAACATCCCATCAGTAAGGCTCAACTTAAAAATAAGGGTGACCTAGACCTGCTACTGCTGGGCTGTGGATCTGCATTTGCTACTACTTTACACCAGACAAATGTCCTGGTAGTTAAAGGTAATGATCACCTGCTCATCGACTGCGGTACCCAGTGTACCNNGGCCTTAGCCCAAGTNGGCCTGAAACTTTCTGCAATACAGACGTTTCTCATCACTCACAGCCATGCAGATCATATCGGTGGCCTTGAAGAAGCCCAGCTTANCGCCCGCTATATCACTAAAAAACGACCAAATATGGTCATCACCCAACAATACCAGGACATACTCTGGAATCAATCTCTCAGAGGTGGCTCAGAGCAATCAGAGGTAAAGCTNCTGACCTTCCCGGACTTATGGAANGTTATCAGACCCAAACCTATAAAAGGTTTCAGCAGGGATTGCTGGCAAACCAGCATTGGTAGTATCGATGTCAAGATGTTCAGGACTATGCACTTCCCCGACAAGGCAAAATCCTGGCGCGATTCCGCTTGGAGCTGTGGCTTANTCATTGATGAGCGCATTTTATTTACTTCTGATACCCGTTTTGATCCCCAAATGCTGGCNGAGTTTGACAGTAAATTTAGCCTGGAAGTCATCTTTCATGACTGTCAGTTGTTTACNGGCGGTGTCCACACCAGTATTACNGAGTTGAGCCATTTGCCCGAATCTATCAGGCGAAAAATCGTCCTGGTTCATTACGGCGACAACTGGCGTGACTTCATGGCCCAGGCAAATGATGCAAAGTTCCATTCCTGGGGAAGACAAGGCCACACTTATCAGTTTGANTAACCGTANGGAACGACAACTCTGGCCTTAAAAGCGCCAATGTGNTTAACTGGCCCGCACATTTTTACCCAATTAACGAGCATGTAAGGAGCAANCTATGGGTTTATTAGATGGCAAGGTTGCCGTGGTTACAGGGGCAGGCGGCGGACTCGGAGAGACNCATGCACTACTCTTGGCAANAGAAGGCGCCGCTGTGGTCGTTAACGACNTGGGTGGCAGCAGAGATGGTTCAGGGGCAGGCAATGCCATGGCAGATGTCGTGGTGGAGAAAATTATCGCCTCAGGTGGNCAGGCCGTCGCTGACTATGGAAATGTTGCAAAACAGGAAGATGCCAAGGCAATGGTCCAAAAAGCAGTGGATAGCTTTGGAAAACTNGATTTCATGATTGCTAACGCTGGTATCCTCAGAGATAAATCCTTCAAAAACATGACCGATGATATGTGGGATATCGTAATTGATGTGCACCTGCGAGGCACTTATTTGACGGTGAAAGCAGCTTACAATCAGATGCTTGAGCAGAATACGGGTGGAAGCATTGTGGTCACCTCTTCAACCTCAGGCCTNCTCGGTAATTTTGGCCAGTCAAACTATGGTGCAGCTAAAGCCGGCATTGCTGGTTTCGCGCGCTGCCTTTTCCAGGAAGGCCTGAAGTACGGTATCCGGGTTAACGTATTAGCACCGGCTGCGTGGTCACGATTAACCGAGGATATTTTCCCACAGGGGCAGAACATGGAAGCACTGTTATCGGCCGATAAAGTTTCTCCTTTGGTAGTCTGGCTAGGCTCAGATGATGCCAAGGAAGTAACAGGACGTACCTTCCTGGCTACNGGCAACACCGTTCAGTTATTATCCTGGCAATCCCAGACTGTCTGCCAGAAAGACAACACTGACGGCCCCTGGGAAGTTGCTGAAATTGGCGATGCCGTCAGAGCCAATTTCGAACATTGGCCCAAAGGCATTCAGCCCACTTCCAGACCCTTTCAGTAAGCGCCTGGAAAAGAAAATACAGGGGCGNCTATGCCGCCCTTTACACCACCGGAGATTATGGTATGAAAAATCATTACGGCGATATAGAGGTCACCCGATTGGAGAACCATGTGGTCACTTGTGANATTAAACGGGGCCCGAATAATTTCTTCGACCAGCNTCTCATAGGTGATATGGCTGATTGTTTTACCGACATAGANAATGATCCAGATGCCAGAGCCATTGTGCTATGTTCAGAAGGGAAACACTTCTGTGCCGGTGCTAATTTTTCCTCAAGTAGCCGGGATAGCGATGTGCAGACGCGCACGGCTGATAACCCCAATCCTCTCTATACAGAAGCTGTTCGCCTGTTTCGCTGCCAGACACCCGTTATCGCGGCAGTACAGGGCGCNGCAGTCGGGGGTGGTTTTGGATTAGCCGTCATGGCCGACTTCAGGGTTGTTTGCCCTGACACCAGGATGACCGCTAACTTTGTTAAACTGGGATTCACTCCGGGTTTTGGCTTGACCCATACCCTGCCCAGGATTATTGGTGTCCAAAAAGCAAACCTGTTATTCCTCACGGGACGACGCATTGATGGTTTAACAGCGCATGAATGGGGCTTGGGAGATCTTCTNGTCGACACCGCTTTGGTAAGAGATAAGGCCATCGAACTTGCCGCAGAAATCGCCATTAATGCACCCCTGGCCGTTACTGAGGTGCGCGAACAACTCAGACCTGGACTGGCAGATGCTGTACAGGCTGCCACCAATATAGAAGGGACCGCCCAGTTTCACCTACAACGCACAGCAGACCACAANGAAGGCGTAAAAGCTGTATCCGAAAGGCGGCCAGGAAATTTCAAAGGCATCTAGGACTTATNTGATTANAATGGGTGCTATGGCCATGTCACGGGAGTAAAGCCGTTGAANCATCATACTAATTATGTTTTATTGTCATTAATGAAATTAACCGCTTTTCGCTATTTTACTAAGACCTGTTTTCAGGCNTTTTCAGACCNTCTTGGATGGTCCAGGTTCATAATATTCTTCCTGGCGATGTCAATGAACCAGGCTAACTTTGCCGAAACCGCCAAGCCTGGCACAGCGAAGGAAATTATCGACGAAATGGAAAACCTGTATCGGGGACATTCCAGCGATGCCTCGATAACCATGCTCATAGAAACACCTAACTANCAACGCAANCTGTCAATGAAGAGCTTGTCCCTGGGTCAGGAGCGTGCCTTTTTNCGGATACTGTCTCCAAAAAAAGACCGCGGTGTCGCGACCTTAAAACGAGATCAGGAAATGTGGAACTACTTTCCAAAAATCAACAAGGTCATTAAAGTTCCGCCNTCCATGATGATGGGATCGTGGATGGGTAGTGACTTCACCAACGATGACCTGGTCAAAGAAACCTCCCTGGTAGATNCCTATGCACTGTCTTTGACAGAAAATGAAGCAGAATACATCATCGAGCTNGTGCCAATGGAAAGTACTGTAACAGTGTGGGGAAAGATCGAATACATCNTCTCTAAATCACCNNTGATACCTAAAGCGCAAATATTCTATGATGACGATCTCGTAAAAGTCAGGGAAATGATATTTCTTGAACCCAAGGAATTTGACGGCAGACTGATGCCTTCTATCATAGAGATGCGGCCACTGGACAAAGCAGGCCACTTAACCCGGATTATCTACGAAGCAATTACTTTTAACGCAGAGTCTATTACNGAAGACACCTTTTCCCTGCGAAATCTTAAAAGTCGATTCTAATGCTCCTTTTACGCTTAGCTCTAAGAAATTTACTGCGCCAGAAACGACGCACAATCCTGACTGGATTAAGCATGACAGGTGGATACATGCTGTTTGTCTTTTCGATGTCANTGGTTGAAGGATCCTGGGGAAATCTGNTTGAGTTATTTACCCTGGACCATACTGGCCATGTACAGATTTACCGNGATGATTATCTTGATCATCCTAAACTGTTTAAAACAATCCAGAAAAGACAGGCACTCGAAGCAGAATTAAGCTCAAGAGAGGAAATTATCGGCTTTGCGCCCAGAATCTATTCGGCTGCGCTGGCTTATGGTGACNACAAGACCTCCCCTGCCAGAATTATCGCCGTTGACCCAGTCCAGGAACCCACGGTGAGTCGATTATTCGAGAAAGTCCTTACTGGACACTACTTTAGTTCCCAAGCCAATGNAAACGGTTATTTCCAGGCAATGATCGGCCAGGGTCTGGCGACCAAATTGAGCCTGGCTGTGGGCAGCGAACTGGTTCTTATTTCNCAGGGTGCAGACGGGTCCATTGCCAACGATATATTTATTGTTTCAGGCATAGTCGGTAACAAAAATTCGTTCAATAAAATGACGGTTTACCTGCCCTTAAATGCTGCCCAGGAATTCTTAGCACTCTCCGACNATGTNCATGAGTATGCCCTTAAACTNCATTACCCAGATGACAATACTGAATTTGCTCAATCCCTGGATCTGCATAATCAGAATCTGACTATATCAACCTGGCAGGAAGTGGAAGCAACTTTCTATCGAACCATGTTATCTGANAAGCAAGGTAATCAGTTCATGATGGTTCTGGTAGTATTTCTGGTGTTTATTGCTGTACTAAATACGGTGCTAATGACTGTGCTCGAAAGAACACGCGAATTTGGCGTGTTGCGAGCCATAGGCTGTCGACCCTTCGAACTGGTGAAACTGATTTTTATGGAAACGACTCTGTTAGCTTGTTTCAGTGTTGTACTTGGACTCATTCTGATAGCACCGGTTATTTACTGGTTTACTGTTGTTGGNCTTAAAATGGCNATGGCAGTGGACATGGGTGGCATTTTNTTCGATAGCATGAAGGGCGAATTTTCGAGTTATGTTTTTTTTGCGCCCATGATATTCATCATCCTCGCAGCCGGTATAATCAGTATACCTCCCGGAATCAGGGCAGCTAGAATACAGCCCAGAGACGCATTGGGGAGTCATTAGAAATGCTCATCCTACGCCTCGCCTGGAGAAATCTGTTCCGGAATATCAGAAGAACGGTGCTGACCTGTNTGCTGATTGCAAGTTCACTGCTCACCATCATTCTCNTGGATGGGNTGATGCTTGGCATGATCGATGTGATGATTGGCAGCCTAACCCATACGCTCGAAGGTGAGGCCCAGATTAACAGCAGAGGATTTCGAGACGATTTCGAACCCAGCATCCGTATCAACAATTATCGNGAAATTCAAAACGAACTCGTNCATGACCCGGTTGTTCNAGGCGCCTCGGCACGAATCATTGTTGGCGCAATGATTGCGTCTAGCTACAATAGCGCTGGCGCCCTGGTCTACGGTGTTGACGCGGCATCTGAGAAAGACGTCAGTAAAATTGAGGAAGCTGTTTACGCGGGTCATTTCCTTTCCGGCCAGGAGCGAGAAATCCTNTTGGGCCGGCCCATGGCAGAATTACTTGAAGTTGAACTGGGAGANCGCCTGGTACTGACCTCGTCGACNGNCGATTCTAAAGAAATTGTCCAGGAACTATTCAGATTGAGCGGACTGTTTGAATTCGGGCCAGAAACCCTGGATGAGAATCTGATATTTATCAACCTGCACAAAGCCCAGAGTCTTTTCGAGCTACCGGGAGCTGCCCACCAGATTGCGATTCGTTTTAACCGACCGGAAATGGCAAATGACCCAACGCTTAATATCTACAAATCATTTAACAACGATCAGACTGAAGCCAATGGCTGGCTTGCACTGCAACCCACCATGGGCGCTATGCTTGAAATGACCGGTTATNCCACCCTGATTGTCGGTGGCATCCTGTTCTTACTGGCTTCGCTGGGCATTATTAATTCCATGTTCATGTCTATTTATGAGCGCATTTACGAATTTGGGGTGATTAAATCAGTGGGTACTCGTCCAGCAGAAATTATTAAACTCNTTCTCACCGAAGCCTTTTTCCTGGCTCTGATCAGCTGTTTTTTTGGGATCATACTGGGTTACTTTATAAGCTCTTATTTTTCAACCAATGGCATTCCAATGGGNAGAATGGAAATGTCTGGAATCGTACTGGATGGCAATATGAATACCATATTAGAACCCTACCAGTTCATAAACTTCCCGATCTATGTCACCCTGCTCACCCTGATAGCTGCAATATATCCCGCTCTGTTTGCCTCTAAAATCGTGCCGACCGAAGCATTGCAAAAAGCATTGTAGGAGAACTTTATGATACCCCTAATCAATACCGTCGCTCTNAGCAGATTTTTTGGTACAGGCGAGGCAATGGTAAAAGCCCTAGATGAGGTATCCCTGTCAATTGAACCAGGTGAATTCACAGCGATTGTCGGGCCATCGGGGTCTGGGAAGTCAACGCTGCTACATCTTATAGGGGGNCTGGACAAACCTGACTCTGGAACAGTGGAACTCAATGGAACNAATATTGCGGATATGTCAGGCAACAAGCTGTCTGATTTCAGNCGCGACAATATCGGCTTCGTTTTTCAGGCCTACAATCTAATTCCCGTTCTTTCAGCGGCAGAAAATATCGAATACATCATGTTACTTCAGGGAATAACTGCCGTTAAACGAAGAATCAGGGTAAAGGAGATGCTGGACATCGTCGGTTTGGCTGGCATGGAAAACCGTCGCCCTGCGCAATTATCCGGCGGTCAGCAGCAAAGGGTGGCTGTTGCCAGGGCAATG
>NZUN01000092.1 GCA_002697205.1 Gammaproteobacteria bacterium | reverse complement strand
GCTCCCAGACCAATGTCGATAGCGAAGTCCTGCAATTGCCTTTGATGCTGCTAGCGGGTTTGGGGGAGCTGTCGCGAATCGGTGAATTGGCACTAAACCCTTTTGTTGGACCTCGCCTGAAAACCGTGGTTGTTACCACTGATATGCCATTGGAAGCCGACAAGCCCATCGATTTTGGCCTTCAGAGTTTCTGCAGCAATTGCTGGAAATGTGCTCGGGAATGCCCGGTCGATGCCATTTCCTGGGGTGACAAAGTCATGTTTAATGGCTATGAGATATGGAAGCCGGATGTTGAGCGCTGTTCGCGTTATCGGCTGACTAATGCCAGAGGTTCGGCCTGCGGGCGATGTATGAAAACCTGTCCCTTGAATAAGGTGGTCACCAGCGATGGCCCGATATTGCAGCGCCTGGCGAGTTGGTGCGGAATCCACCTGCCTGTCCTGAAGCCCTTGCTGGTACCTGTGGCAGTGTGGCTGGATGATTATATGGGTAATGGTCGCCGCAACCCGGTGAAGAAGTGGTGGTTTGATCTGGAAGTCATCGATGGTAGTTGTGTGATACCGGTGAAAGGTGTTAACCAGCGGGAGCTTAATGTGGCTCATAGTCTAGACCCGGGTAAGCAGAAGATGGCCTACTATCCTGCCAATGTCATGCCAGTGCCGAATGATCTGCGTGCCCAGCCAGTGGATCGCAAGACCGCCATGGCAACAGCAAAGAATTTGGAAACACCGGCGGCTGCCCGAAAACGCACCGCCAGTGACCATGCTGTCCCTGAGCAGTACGTGGCGACACCTGAAAATCCCCACGGTCCGCTGGGAAGCGATTTTAAACCGAGTGTTTATGCTACTGAAAATGACAAGAAATAATGCAGAAAGCCGGAGCGGCCAGGCACCCGTTAGGGGGTTGATTCGTTCTGATCGAATTGACCGAATGGGTTTGTAACTAGGTTAAAGAAACCATTACCACTGATGGACAGGGTAGACCAATGGATGACGAGAAGGCAGCAGGCGCGAGTTAGCAACAGGGCCCTAAGGGCTTTTGCAGGGTTCCACCGCTACTTTATTGCCTGGGCTTTCAGCCCAGGGCCTGCTCGATTGAAGTTGCCAGAGCGTCATGTGATATTGTTAACTTAACAGTCTGGTCTTTGAACCCTGCAGTTATTCATGCGGTGGTCAACTAAATTAGAAGTCACGGGGAACAAACAGCAATGGCAACAGCGATAAAAAAAACGTTCTGTCGATATTGCCACGCTTATTGCCCAATGCTTGCAGAAGTGTCCGAGGGTAGGGTAACCAAGGTCAGGCCGGACACAGACAATGCCATGTATGGCGGTTATACCTGTATTAAGGGCCGCCAGCTGGTAGAGCAGATGTACCAGCCAGAGCGCTTGACGTCTTGCCAGGTTAATACGGGCAGTGGCGGGTTTACTGATATTGGCAGCGAACAGGCTATCGATGAAATCGCCGAGAAGGTCAGAAAATTGGTCCAGCAATATGGTCCGCGTAGTATTGCGACCTATAATGGCACAGTGGCTTTTCAGAATTCGGGCCAGTTGGCTTATAGTCGGGCCTGGCATGCAGCATTAAATTCACCGTCGTATTATACCAGTGTGACCATTGACCAACCGGCCAAGGTTTTCGTTGGTTCACGCATGGGTTACTGGGCTGCAGGGAGCCATTTTTTCAATGAAGCTGATGTCGCCATGGTAATAGGCAATAATCCCCTGGTTTCTCATTATGCTCCTCCTGGGGGCGTACCCTCGGTCAGCCCTGCAGATCAATTGCGACGGGCCCGCAAGCGGGGCTTGAAGTTGATAGCGATCGACCCGCGGGAAACAGAGCTGGCTCGTCGGGCCGATTTACATCTGCAGATTAAGCCAGGAGAAGATGCAGCCCTGCTAGCGGGCATGATCAGAATCATTCTCGCAGAAAACCTGCATGATGCGGCCTTCTGTGCTGAGTTCACCAGCGGGCTGGATGAATTGCGTGCCGCGGTTGAAGGTTTTGACCTGATGACTGTTGCTGGCCGAACAGAAATCCCTGGTCAACTGATTCTTGAGGCTGCTCGATTGTTCGCAGCGGGACCGAGGGGCGGGGCGATAACTGGGACGGGACCTGAAATGAGTGCTTATCCCAACCTGACTCAGCATCTGGTTGCTTCACTGAACAGCATCTGTGGCCGCTTTTATCGTGCCGGCGACACGGTGCCTAACCCTGGCGTATTGTCGCCGCCTTCGTCGCGCTATGCCCAGGTGTTCGAAGTGCCCGTAGCATGGGGGCAGGGGACCCGTTGTCGCAGGAGGCCGGAATTTGGAGAATTGTTCTCGCCGAGTAAATTTGGCCCCGTCGGTGAAATGCCAACGTCTCAATTACCTGATGAAATACTCATGCCTGGTGATGGTCAGGTGAAAGCTTTGTTTGTGATTGCGGGCAACCCGCTGATGGCATGGCCCAACCAGCAGAAGACGTTTGAGGCATTACAGGCGCTTGACTTGTTGGTTTGTATTGATCCCTATGTGTCCGCCACAGCAGAAATAGCGGATTATGTATTAGCGCCTAAACTGACTCTGGAGCGAGAGGATGTCACCCTGCTGTCGGATCCCTGGTACGAAAAACCTTACAGTCAATACAGTAAAACAGTGCTTGAAACCGATCATGATGTGATCGAGGAGTGGGAACTTTACTGGGGCCTCGCGCAAAGACTCAATCTCGAGGTTAAAATTGGCAATCAGTTGATCCCGAATTATCCTAAACCCACCAAGTTCGAATTGCTTCAGGCGATCACCTCAGGCTCGAGGGTTGATATTCAGTTCCTGCGGGACAATCCTGGCGGACATGTCTTTGAGGATATCCAGGTTGAGGTTGAGCCTGCGCCGCCATCATCGACAGGTAGACTCAAGCTGTTCCCGGAGGGGGTTGCTGACGAATTCCAGGAGTTGGATGAAACTCCGGTTGGTTCCAAGGAATACAGCCACCTTTTGATTGGTTTCCGCAGTAAGTATGTTCTTAATTCCTTTGGCCTGAATCTGCCGGCTCTGCGAAAGAAAATGGGCACCACTAACCCNGCGCTNATTCACCCGGATGATTTAACGGATCTTGGCATCACTGATGACAGTGAAATNGTTATTCATTCCCGCTTTGGTTCCATACCCGCTGTGGTGAAGGCCACAGACAGGATTAAGCGGGGTGTTGTTGCCATGCATCACAATTGGGGTACGNCNCCCGACAAGCAGGCGCCGGTTCGCGAAGTTGGCGCCAATACCAATATCTTGGTCAGCGCTGACGACTTGCTGCAACGTTATACCGGTATGACTCGTTCGAGCACCATACCCGTTAATATTAGTGGCAGTGAAGAAGTCAGCGCCTGATTCNAGTCTGGTTCTTGAAGCATTGTTCGCATGACGTAAGCATTGCCAGNGTAGCCAATTAGNCGACCGGGACNCCGACATAAAATAGATTAACGGATTGTCAGGCATCAGTACCTAAGGCTGGGTAACAGAAACTGTGTCGCAAAAGGATTCATGGTGAATGCAGTCGAGACAGCAGTTAAATTAAAATACCGAGCATCAGCGTGGAACTGGCGTCCTGTCCTGTATTTTCTTAAGGTTTGTGAACACTTAAAACGCTATTGACAGGCAACGAGGTTTGCCCANAAGGTTAGATATGAAAGGCACNCATGAATATNTAGATGATCCCCGTAATGAGACGATTTTAATTGATATAAACGGAAGTCATTTCCCGCGACATGAAGCNAAGATATCTGTTTTTGACAGTGGCTTCGTATTAGGTGACGGGGTTTGGGAAGGCCTTCGTCTTCATAGCGGTAACATTGCTTTTCTGAACCAGCATCTTGACCGGTTGCTTGAAGGTGCGAAGGCTCTGGATCTGGATATCGGCATCACTCGCCAAGCCTTGACGGCACGGTTATATGCGCTTATCACCGCAAATGGCATGTCAGATGGCGTTCATATACGGCTCATGGTCACACGTGGTTTAAAAGCAACGCCCTACCAGGATCCACGTGTAACCATTTCTGCAGCGACCATTGTGATTATTCCAGAGTACAAGCAGGCTATGCCGGAGACGGCACAGACCGGTATTAGCTTGTTTACTGTACATGTTCGGCGCGGNTACCCGGATATTCAGGACCCCAAGCTTAACAGCCACTCTAAGATTAATTGCATTACTGCCTGTATTCAGGCGACCAAGGCAGGCGCAGATGAGGCCTTGATGCTGGATCCGCACGGTTTCGTGGCGACCTGCAATTCAACCCATTTCTTNATTGTGCGTAAAGGCGAAGTATGGACTTCTACAGGCGATTATTGTCTTGGCGGTATTACTCGAGGCAACGTCATTACATTGTGCCAGCAGCATAATATCCCGGTTTTTGAGAAGAACTTCAGTTTAATGGAGGTCTATGGTGCAGATGAGGCCTTCGTGACCGGAACATTTGCGGGCCTGTGCCCGGTCAAGGAAGTTGATGGTCGTGAAATCACAAGCAGTGAGAAAGGGCCCGTAGTGGAGCGTCTACAGATGCTCTACCAGGCCATGATNGAAAACGAGACAGCTTCATGAATCTACCGGTTGCTATGTGGTCGGGACCCAGGAACATCTCCACCGCGATGATGCGCGCCTGGGAAAATCGCAGTGATTGCACCGTACTGGATGANCCATTTTATGGTTANTATCTTCAGCATACGGGTATTGATCACCCCGGAGCAGCGGACGTGATTGAGGNTCAGGGCAGTGAATGGCAGACCGCTATCGATAAATGTCTGGCTTCCCCTGCAGAGGGTAAGCCCGTGTTTTATCAGAAGCACATGACCTTGCACTTACTGGATGAGGTTCCCAGGGGTTGGTTGTCTAAGCTGAACAATTGTTTTTTGATTCGAGAGCCCGAGGCGGTCATCAGCTCCTATGCTGCCGTTAGAGCAGATGTTAACGCGGCTGACATAGGTTTTCTGCAGCAGGTAGCGNTGTATNACTATATGTCTGAAATGACAGGAGAAGACCCGCTTGTGATTGATAGCAAAGCGTTTCTCAGACAGCCTGAGTCGCATTTGCGTGCCTGGTGTGACCACCTGGGTATTGCATTTGAAGGATCCATGTTGTCCTGGCCTGAGGGTGCTCGAGACACTGATGGGGTGTGGGCCCGACATTGGTATGATGCAGTTTATCAGTCGACCTCGTTCTCTCTGCCTGGTTCGGGCGAGCTTTGTCTGGATGTCCATCAGCAAGCATTGGCAGATGCCATGCGGCCACACTATGAGTATTTATTCGAGCGCCGGTTAGTACCGGCTTAGTNGTGGTAACCCCGATATTCTAGTTCNCTTCAGGTTGTTNCAGATTAGCCAGGCAGGCCAGAAGGGAGTGCAGAAGGGAGTGCAGAAGTGGGGCAGGCTGNGAAATGATTTATAGTGTTCAATCTTATGGGAATAACTTGTTTTTTCAAGGAGAGGTTGAATGGTAAGAGAGGTGTTCANCGGNGGTCTTATAGGTGCACTATTCGGGCTAGTGCTTTTTGGCGTTGTTTTTTCCTGGATGGGCATGGAACTGCTGCTGATTAATTTNTANATNGCATTCGGGTTTTGCGGTTTTTTCGGTTCCTTTTTCGGAAATATTTTCGCTTCNAGAAACAACTGAGATTAAATCTATAGTCGTTCGTTAACAGCTAACACGGTTGAGTCTNGTAGCATTGATCTTCCTGTTTTTGGTTNNCTNGAACAAACCATAGANGCGGNAGTNTTTGCTTTAAACAGGCTTTNTAGCTGGGTTTCNGTNATGCTTGTAGAGCAAGTCAACNGCTGGGTACACCGCTGTCCTAGTNCTTGAGGCGGTGTTAGCAGGTAGGCATTGACGTTGCTATCTNTCCCCCTATACAGTTTGGGCAGGACTGCAGCCCCTAGAGGGCTTGAGAATTAATAGTTTTAGCAGGGGATGCTGTCTNNNTGGTTGAGCTGCCACCAGGAAANAATTCAAGGAATCATAGGAGAATTATCATGAAACTAAGCTGGTCCCACGCAGTAATGTACGTTCGTGATCGCGATAAAATGATTGATTTTTATACCCAGGTANTGGGCTTNGTAGTGACTGATCAGGGCCCCATTAGCCCNGCNCAGGGCGCGCCGCAGATNGTATTTATGAGTCAGGAGCCGGAAGAACACCANCAGCTTGCCATGGTCTGNAATCGTCGTGATGAGGCACCTTCAAACTCGATAAACCACTTTGCCTTTCGNGTAGCAGAGTTTGCAAGCGTCNCCAGCCTTGCAGNAACNCTCAANGGTATNGAGGGAATCAAGGTGGCACCCTTATCCCANGGTAATACCCTATCGATTTACTTTAATGACCCTGAGGGTAATGGCATAGAAGTGTTCTGGGATACACCCTGGCATGTGCCCCAACCNCAGGGTAAACCCTGGGATACCTCATTGAGTGAGGCNAGTGCGNTAGATTGGGTTGAATCGTCCTTTGCTGATGAGAAAGGATTTGTACCCCGNGAGGACTATTATGAGCCACGTCGACAAGGTATCCAGGAGTGACACAGGCTAGTCCTNACTGCGAAANNCTGCTGGATCGAGTCGAGGAAATTTTCTCCCTGCTNGACCAAACAGCGGCCCAGTCGGAACAGCTTCGCAGGCTATGCCCGCAGGCCGTTGAAGCNTTGCACGANAAGGGNCTNTTTCGATTNTGGGTGCCGGTAGAATGCGGNGGCTATAATGTAGANCTGGCAACGCAGGTTGATGTCATGATAGCGGTTGCNAGAGCGGACATGTCAGCTTGCTGGACGATGATGATNGGCAATTCNNTCATNTCAATAATGGCATCGGGTTTGNCCGATGAAGGNCTCGCTGAAGTGTTTTCGCAGGCACAATTGCCGGTGGCCGCGGGNTCNNTAAAAGCCTCAGGGGAAGCTCGTGNGGTCGAAGCAGGTTATGNNGTAAACGGCCATTGGCGATTTGGTAGTGGAATCCAGCATGCTCGNTATATCGTTGCTAATTGCCGGCTTGCTGATTCCAAACAGAACCTGAGTCTTACTATACCGATCACAGAAGTCACAATTCATGANGATTGGTATGTTGCTGGGTTGTCTGGTTCTGGAAGCAACAGTTACTCGGTATCGGATGTATTTGTGCCGCACAGCCGGGTTTTGTCCAGTAAGCCGCTCAGGGGAAANATGNTTGATCCCATGTCCAGGCTACCCATCGAACATGCGTCGGTATCCCTTGGCGGTGCNCGCNGGGCAATTGATGAGGTNACCCTGCAGGCNGTTTCCAAGTATCGATTGGGAGAATCGCTAACCGTCGCCAGTAAGCAGAGTTTTCAAACCGAATTAGGTAGATTGCAAGCAGAGTGGGAAAGTCTTTACGCTGGTGTGAAACAGGGTGCTAATAAGATGGCCCGGATTGGCCAGGGCGATCCGGTCGCATTCAAGAACGCGGCTATAAAGCTCAGGGCAGTCTGTGCACACGCTGCTGAACGCTCCCTGGCCATTGGCGGNAAGGCNCTTCGACAGGCAGGCGCAGCAGCGGTAGCAAATGATAATGTGCTGCAGCGAATTTTTCGTGATTTGACCGTTTCAGCGCAGCACGCCATGATCGGTGATGTTGCCTATGAAGACTCGGGCAAAGCGCAGTTGGCAANGCGCCATCATAACCTACGTCTCCAGAGTTCTGGGGAAAGGAAATCAGAATGAAAATCGCCTACATTGATGATTTCAAGCTGGCCGTTATANCCGACCAGGGCGTTATAGATATCTCGCCGCTGGTCAGTGAGTTAGATATTCTGCCAGCNCAGCAGACAATAAATCGAGTCATTGAACAGTGGGCTACCTATCAGCCCCGGATTGAAGAATTTCTGCTATCTGCCANGCCGCNGCCACTGGCTGATGTAAAGCTGCAGGCACCTCTGCCCAAGCCNGTGGCCATAGTNTGTATGGCNGTTAACTACATGGAAAATGGTCTGATCAAGGAGAAACCCCCTGCTCAGGCTTTNTTCAAGAATTCCCATAGCGTNATTGGCCAGGGTGCGAGTATGCANTTGCCNGACGTGCCAGCAACAGTGTTCGAGGGCGAGGCTGAGNTGGCCCTGGTTATTAGTAAAAAGGCGACTCNGGTGCCGGTNGATGCNGCCAGTGAATATATCTTTGGTTACNTGAATTTTGTCGACGGTTCAGCNAGAGGATTGNCGNCCGGTATGGGCTTATCCTATTTTATGAAGGGTCAGGATGATTTTGCGCCTCTGGGGCCATGGATTACGACGGCGGACGAGATTTCTGANCCAATGAATCTGCACGTTCAGCAGTGGAACAACGGCAGNCTCACTCATGACTACAACACCAGCGACATGGCCCACAATATTGCTGAGTCGNTTGCTTTTGTTACCAGCAATACCACCCTTGAAGCCGGTGATATCATTGCGCTAGGAACCAACCATCAGGGCCTGCACCCTCTCCAGGACGGTGATGTGGTAGAGCAGGAAACNCAGGAGTTGGGTCGNTTGACTTTTANGGTCAGTGATCAGTTCAAGCGCACCTGGCCGAGGCAGACCCGGGCCGAATGGCGCCAGTCAGGGAACAAAGGCGGTCATGNGGGTCAACTTTCNGGGANNTATGCCGCANCTTGAAGTTGCNTNGNCCNTTCTCGGTTCAGTGANCTGGGGCGGTGGTCAAAATGAACCCCTAGCAGGTACGCCCTAGCAGGTACGCCCTAGCAGGTATGCCCTGCCAGAAAANGTGCCTTTGAGGTTAAATCGCTTGTCTGGCTGGTAGNAGCTGGCTGCTGACACAATAGCTGCNGTTGGCAAACNNCGCTTTCAAGATGGTGATGGCGACTATCAGTCCCGTGTTCCGCAGACAACCCCNTTAGCAATGGCCGCCTGGCCGGCTTCATTCAGCACTCTGAAAAACACTTGCTTTTCCTCACGGGTCTGCTGAACCCCCATACACTCGACCCGGATGGTCGAGTCCATAAGCACCATGCCGCGAAGCTGACCGCATAGTCTGCGAACCCTGCGTGCATCCCCGGCAAAACAATGATTGATCACCTCGGTCAGCGCATNCGCCTTAGTCGCGCTGCCATGAAGAATCACGCCCGGAAGGCCTGCCTTTCTGGCCACACTGGGTTCGGTATGGATAGGGTTAAAAATAGCGGCGCATTCCGTATACTGCTGCCCTGCATGAANGCTGATGTAGATTNCCTCTGACCAGAGGGGTTGTTCAGGCAGACTGTCACAGACAGGTTTATCGATCTCAGNCTCAAGCTCNATATCAGCACCGTCNAGCTTGCCCCCNCGAATGATCCCGTTGTAGTCAAGTTCAGCTACNAGTTGCCCCTGGCCATTGGTCATTCGGTAACGATCGACGCTATAGACACCGGGTCGTATCTGCTTTCGAGCGACTAGACGCCCCTGGGTGGTTATGGCCTCGCCCTGTTTGAAGGGTTGAAAAATTCTGAGGTCCGTTTCTGCATGAACACCAAAAGGCGCTGCTTGCAGATTGANTGCTCGATCAATCAGGAAGCGGGCATTCCACTGCAGGGAGAAACAGATCGCCGGATGAACCTGCAAGCCCGGTTCGCGAAGATCATTGAAATAAGCCTCGTTGGTGTCATTGATAGAGGCGGCATAGGCCATAATCCTGCGTGTGTCCAACAGCGTGGTTCTGGCCACGGTATAGCATCCTACTTCAGCTGTACTGATTTGACCGGGNCCTTCTTCCGGCATGGCGTGNCTCCTGGNTTAAGCTNTCAACNACCATAGAATCTGGCTANGTGAAAAACAAGCCTTGTCAGCTGCATGCTGGCCNGGTGAATGTCCTCTCTTGCAGTTACGCTTAGCCTGATAGAGCTGAGAGCCGTCTATATCTGTCAAAGACGATCATGCGAATTGAAGCGAGCGGTATTCCGGTTCGGTGCTGCGATCAGGTGCTTTAAGGCAAAACACGGTGCCGACCCAGTACATACTGAAGGGCTGATTTTTTCAGCGGGCGCTAGGTCGCAACACGTATCATTCTTTTGCCACGATTATCACCGGCTAATAAACCGATCAGGCCGCGTGGGGCGTTCTCCAGACCATCAATAATATCTTCCACGACTTTTAACTGGCCCAGTTTGGCCCAGAGCGAAAGGTCATGACGGGCATCCCAGTCAAGATGGCTGTAGTCTGAGACCAGGAAGCCCTGCATGTGCAGTCTTTTTGTTACGAGTAGGCCGGGGATACCAAATGGGCCGGGTCTGGGTTTGCCATCATACATGGACACGGCGCCACAGCAGGATATGCGACCTTTTACATTCATAGCGAACAGTGCTGTCTGCAGAATATCACCGCCGGTATTATCGAAATATACATCGATGCCGTCACCAGCCTGCTGCGCCAGTAAATCTCTTAATGGCGCGCTGGTGTCTTTGTAATCTAAACAGGCATCAAAGCCTAATTCGTCAACGACCCAATTACACTTGTCCGGACCGCCTGCGATGCCAATAACCTTTGCACCCCTGATCTTGCCAATCTGGCCAACCAGGGAGCCGACTGATCCTCCGGCGGCGGAAACCAACAGCGTTTCACCTGCGTGTATCTTTGGCACATTGATGAGGCCATGATAAGCGGTTAAGCCGGCAACGCCCAGAAGTGAAATCCCGTGACTGAGCGGTCCACCGTTGGTATGAGCCGGTGAAACCTGTCTACCAGGGAGCGTTGCGTACGCCTGCCAGCACAGATCTCCGCCCACCAGATCGCCCAGAGCGAAGCGCTCGTCATTAGATTCAACCACCTCGCCCAGGCCAAAGCTTGACATCACCTGGCCGGTGGTCAGAGCACTACGATAGGTAGCGCCCTGCATCCAGGCGCGATTGGCGGCATCCTGTGAAAGGATAAGGGTGCGAATCAATACCTCACCCGGGCCAGGCTTTTCAATGGCCACCTGGTCCAGCGAAAAATGCGACTCGGTCAGTTTTCCTTTAGGGATTTCGCTGAGCAGGATTCGTTGATTATCAGTCATAGTGAAGCCCTTATCCTGCCAGATAGTCACCGATGACTTTGTCGAACTTATCCTGTGCCTGTTCTATCAGTTTCGGCAAGTGATAAGTCGGGAACAGATCGGCACAGCCGTCATAGTCTCTCAGCAGAAGTTTGGTTAGGTTACTTTTATGGACTTCAGTGGTTCCATCCATAATTCCCATCTGAGGTGCGGACATCCACATTTCACCCAGTGGTGTTTCGTTGGACATGCCCAGCGCACCATGCAGATGGATGGCACGATAGATGATGTCATGATTGACCTTCGCGGCGGTAATCTTTATTGACGCGATTTCCTTACGAATTTCCCGGGTATAGGCTTTGGTTTTGTCAATCAGCCAAGCGGTATACAGCACATGCAGGCGAAATTGCTTGAGCTGGATATAGGAATCAGCGATGTCCTGCTGAACCATTTGCAATTCAGACAGCAAGGTGCCTTTGGCTTTGCGGCTCAGGGCCCGCTCACACATCATATCCAGGGCCTTGGTACAGACTCCCACAGCCCGCATGGCATGATGCACTCGACCTCCACTTAACCTTGTCTGCGATCCCACAAATCCTGAACCTTCATTCCCCAGCAGGTTCGCAGCGGGTACTCGAGCATTGTTATAACGTATGTAAGCGTGACCGCCACCACTTGTTACGTTGTAGTTTTCCTTAAGCGGTGTACCTAACGAGTGAACATTTCGAATAATTTCAACTCCAGGTGTGTCGCGATCTACGATAAACATTGAGGCCCTTTCAAGCAGTTCTTTTTCTGGTGAGGTTATGGCCATGACGATCAGGAAGTCAGCGGCTGCACCATTGGAGGTAAACCACTTTTCACCGTTGAGAACCCATTCATCACCGTCACGGACTGCCGAACAGATAAATTCGCCGGGTTCCCCCGCATGGGGTTCAGTCATGGAATAGGCTGAATGCATTTCACCGGAAAGTAGCGGCTCCATATATTTTTTCTTCTGTTCTTCAGTGCCGTTGTGGGCAATGAGTTCCATGTTCCCTGTATCTGGTGCCTGGCAACCAAAGAGTGTGGGCCCCATGCGTGTGCGGCCAAGTTTTTCGTTCAGCAGGCACAGCTTTACCTGCCCATAGCCGGGTCCGCCTAATTCGGGGCCCAGATGAAACCCCCATAGGCCCTGATCCTTGACCTGTTGTTTCAAGTTGTCTATGTGCGCGCGAATGGCATTCCAACTGTCCTTGTCAAGCGATTCACCTTGTTTTGTCCTAGGTGCTCGCAGGAAATTATCCAGGGGTTCAATTTCTTCTTTGGTAAATTTTTCAACCCAGTCAATTTGCGTCTGAAACTCTGGTTCTACATCAAAGTCGATTGGCATAGCCTGTCCTCGTTTGTCGGTTCGTTTGTCGGTTCGTTTGTCGGTTCGTTTATTGCATTTGTCATTGTGCAACTGCTGAGCGTGTCAGGTCTAGACCAGCTAGTTCCTT
>NZUN01000091.1 GCA_002697205.1 Gammaproteobacteria bacterium | reverse complement strand
TGTGGTCGTGATCGCCGACGACGGCGAAGGCGTCGAGCATCTCATCAGCAATCTGTCCTGCCATCTCGGGCCACCGGCCCTCGATGGACATCCGGTACAACTTCTCAGCCGTGTCGCCCCAACCGTGGGTCTCAAAGACCGGCGCGTAGCTGCGGGTGGGGCTCAGCAGCGCCTGCCCTACAGTCTGTTCGGAACCGGGTAAAGCATGATCGAGCTTGTACGGGCCACAGTAAGTGAGGTTTTTTGGCAGGCTTGAGTCGTATGATTCGGGGTAGGTCTCAGCGTAGTAATGACTCAACATGTCGTGTCTGGCGCTGGTTAAACCATTACTGCCAATGCCACTGTTTTCAGTTTGCTCATAGGTTGAGCGTCCCGAGGATGCCAGGCCGACAATCGCTAGATCCGGTATAATTCGGTTCTCGATGATATCTGATTTACGGGCAATACTGACAGCACAGGAATCCACCACCACGGTACCTGTCAGATCGCCTACATCGGCTGTTTCGCCACCGCCAGGATAAATCTGGACGCCCTGATCACGAAGTTGCTGCATGAACTTTTCGCCGCCCTCTATAAGCGCCTTGATAACTTCGCCTGGGCAATTAGATGCATGCCGATTGATCGTGTTGGACAGGAGGATTCGCCCAGTCGCTCCAATACAAAGAAGGTCATCAAGGTTCATGACAATGCTGTCCTGTGCAATTCCTTCAAAGACGCTGGCATCGCCGCTTTCCTTATATTCAAGATAGGCGATGACTGATTTGGTGCCACTGCCGTCAGCATGGATAATATTGCATTTAGCTGGATCACCACTGAGATAATCCTCAGTAATTTTGCAGAATGCGCCAGGGAAGAGACCAGGATCAAGCTTGTCGACCACCGAGTGCACCTCAGTTTTTTCAGCACTCACGCCTCTGGCCTGGTAGCGGTTGGATGCGGGTGAGCTTTCCTGGGTTTCTAAATGATTTGGGGTCATGGTTTTGCTTACCTTGTATCCGGACCTGTCTTTGGCTTCGATCAGTCCGCTGGATTCCAGTGATTTCAGGGCCTTTACGATAGTGTTACTGGCTAAGTCAGCACTGGCAGCCAGTTTCCTGATGCTGGGCAGGGCTTGCCCGGGTTTAAGTACGCCGGTGTTGATAGCAAAATGGATCTGATCAGCCACCTGCTGGTAGATTGGACTACTCGATTCATAGTCAATTTTTATCATAATAATGCTCTATTTGTATCATAGGTATGATACAGATATATAAAGATGAATCAAACTGCCGATTGAGCTAAAACATCCTTTATAATGCACGCCTTTAAGAGAAATCATGCCTTGAAAACGTCTTCAGCCACAATAGTTGATTATGATGCAGGTAATATCCGTAGTGTACAGCGTGCTTGTGCTGCGGTTGGTATCGACGCCAGAGTATCATCAAGCCCAGAGGCGCTATTAGCGGCCGACAGATTGATATTCCCCGGCGTGGGCACTGCCGAATCTGCAATGCAGATATTAAGGCAACGTGGTCTTGATGAGGCGCTGCTGCAGTTCTTTGATACTGGTAAACCCTTGCTTGGTATCTGTCTTGGTCTGCAAGTGGTGCTGGACCGGACAGAAGAAGGAGAGGAGACTGGTCTTGGCATTGTTCAGGGTGACTGTCTCAAGTTTCAGATTGCCGATCCCCAGTTTAAAGTGCCGCAGATTGGCTGGAATCAGGTTGAGTTGAAGAGCGCCCATCCGATGCTACGCAATATCAGTTCTGGAGATGAATTTTATTTTGTGCATTCGTACTATGCTCGACCCACCAATCAAGAAAATGTTCTTGCTGAGACGACCTTTGGCGATATTGCCTTTGCCAGTATTATCGGTAAGCAGAACCTGTTTGCTACCCAGTTCCACCTGGAGAAGAGTGGTCGTCTGGGTTTGGCACTTCTGTCTTCTTTCGCCAGTTGGGATGGTGCAGCATGCTGACTAAACGAGTGGTGGCTTGTCTTGATGTCCGTGACGGGAATCTAGCGAAGAGTATCCGCTTTGTCGATACACAGAATATCGGTGATCCGGTGAGTAAAGCCAAAGAATATTATGATGATGGGCTTGACGAGTTGGTTTTTTACGACATTACCGCGTCGAGTGATCATCGAAGTATCATGCTGGATGTTGTTGAGGCGGTGGCAGGTCAGATATTTATTCCTTTTTCAGTTGGTGGCGGCGTACGCAATGTCGACGATGCAAACCGTNTGCTCTGGGCAGGCGCGGAGAAGGTGAATGTAAATTCGGCTGCTGTGGTTAGACCGGAGCTGATTTCAGAATGCGCAAAGGCNATTGGAATCCAAAATACGGTTCTGTCAATGGATGTTAAACGGGTCGCCGTGAACAGCACCTGCCCGAGTGGTTTTGAGGTGGTNATAAACGGCGGACGCACNCCCATGGGNCTGGANGCNATCCAATGGGCNAAGCAGGGCGNTATGTTGGGNGCGGGCGAATTGGTCATTAATTCCATTGATGCNGATGGTACCAGGCAAGGCTACGATATAGATTTAACCCGGCAGATTGCTGAGGCTGTGCCAGTGCCTGTTGTTGCCTCNGGTGGGGCGGGCCAACCTGAGCATCTTGTTGAGGTATTGACAGAGGGTAANGCTGATGCTGCGCTGGTNGCTTCGATGGTTCATTATGGAGATTACACNGTNAGTGGCTTAAAAGCCTATTTACACCAGCAGGGAGTGAAAGTCCGGCTGCGATATTAATTAGGAGGAAAGCAACTTGAATAGCAAAACCGAGGACCTGGAAATCAGGATTGCCTTTCAGGAAGATCTGCTCACCAAGCTTGACCAGGCGGTGGGTGAGCAGCAACAACAGTTGTTGAAATTACAGGCTCAGATTGGTCTGATNGTCGAACATATTAAGTCACTGGATAGTGGTGATGCCAGGACTGACAATGAGCCNCCTCCCCACTATTAGGTCAGATAAACTGATGCGGGCCAATTCCCGGGATTGTACGGTGTTGCTGATTATACAAAAGGATCAATTTCATGAAGGCGATAACAATAGGTGAAGATAGTAGTTTAGATTGGAGCAACTTTCCTGACCCTGAATTAAAGCAGGGGGAAGTTCTCATAGAGGTCTCTGCTTCGGCTATCAATCGTGCTGATTTGATGCAGCGACGTGGCCTGTATCCTCCACCCGCTGGCGCATCTCCCATNCTTGGGTTGGAATGTTCAGGGATTGTTACACAGGTTTCAGAAACAGTTGATCGCTTTAAAGAAGGGGACCCTGTCTGTGCGTTGCTAGCTGGTGGCGGATACGCGCAGAAAGTTGCGGTTGATCAGGGTAGCGTCCTACCTGTGCCTGCTGGGCTAACCCTGCTTGAGGCAGCTTCACTCCCGGAAGTCTATGCGACAGCCTGGTTGAATCTGTTTATCGAGGCGGGTCTCAGGCCTGGAGAAAAAGTGATTTTACATGCCGGCGCCAGCGGCGTTGGTACCGCCGCNATTCAGCTGTGNAAGGCTTTCGGATCGCCGAGTTTTGTCACTGCTGGTAGTGAGGAAAAACTTGCTTTCTGTCGGAGTCTTGGCGCGACCGATGGATTTAATCGTCATGACGGATCGTTTCTACAAGCAGCCAAGGCATTTTCCGGAGCAGTTGGGGTTGATGTTGTNCTTGACCCGGTAGGAGGAGCCTATCTTGAAGATAATCTCAATGTCCTGGGTTTGTACGGGCGGCTGGTGCTGATTGGCCTTATGGGGGGTAGCAACAGGGAAATCAACCTCGGTCAATTAATGGTGAAGCGATTGCGAGTCATTGGTTCAACGCTACGGGCCAGAAGTCTGATAGAAAAAGCTGCAATCATANAAGATCTACAGGAACNGGTCTGGCCTAAAATCTCAGAAGGTGAGATAAGGCCCGTTATTGATAAGGTTTTCCCCATGCAGGCCGCGGCTGAGGCCCAGGATTGGGTGGCTACCGACCAAACTATCGGTAANGTTGTACTGACTAATAGTTGAACCCACACGCTANCCTTACCAGCGATGGGTACCACTAATTTTTTGAGAATTGAGCCCNGTGCGATAGCACCTGGAGGGGGTTAATCCACCTCGGCTACATCCTCTGCTTGAAAGCCTTTGTCCGTTTCAGAAATCACGAACTCGACTTTAGCACCTTGTTTAAGAGTGCGAAAACCTTCGCCTCTGATTGAGCGAAAATGGACAAAAACATCCTCTCCAGATTCTCGCTCAATAAAGCCAAAACCTTTTGAATCGTTGAACCACTTCACCGTCCCCATTTGTCTATCAGACATGCCAGTACCTCNTATTATTGCNCTAGCTTTAGTTAAAACTAGCTTGCCACTGGTCATTAAGACATATGATGGATGACATGTACAGGCGATTTTCCCAGGGCTTGCTGCNATNTAATTGGGGCTAGTGTTCACAGATCATNGATTTTGTTTCGTTGCAGGGTCAGTTCATTTAGAGCCTGTTCGAAATCAGCTAGTTTCAATTTTTCTTTTTCGACAACATCTGCAGGGGCTTTATTGGTGAAATTCTTATTCGCCAGTTTGCCTGAACTTCTTTTAATATCGTTTGCAAGTCGATCCAGTTCTTTGGCCAATCTCTGCAATTCTGCATTTTTGTCAATCAGGTTTTCCAACGGCACCAGCAATTGCATTTCGCCGATTAACTGGGTATTTGCGACAGGAAGGGTGTCTTCCGAATTGAGCCAGGTGAGGGATTCGGGTCTAGCAATTGCAGTCAGNAGTTCTGTGTAGGAATCCAGGCGTCGTCTGTCTTCAGCGGAACCTTTATAAAAAATCAGGGGGATCGGTCGGGCAGGTGAAATGTCCATCTCACCACGGGTATTGCGAACGGCGCCAATAACCTGTTTCAGCCAGTCTATATCATCGGTTACNTGTCTGCTGGACGGCGTATCCTCCTTGGGTCCGGCGACTGGGTAGGGGGCAAGCATGATGGTTTGATGCTGTCTCATTTGAGCTGGAATTTTCTGCCATATTTCTTCGGTGATAAACGGCATGAAGGGGTGAGTGAGTCTTAAAATCTGTTCCAACGTGGTCAGGAGCTGAACTCGGGTGCTGGTTTTTTGCTCAGCGGAAGTTCTGTCTGATAGCAGCGTTGCTTTACAGAGCTCTATATACCAATCGCAGAATTCATCCCAGATAAATTCATATATTGCTTTTGCCGCTAGATCAAATCGATAGGTATCCATGGCNAGGTTAACTGCACGGCTGGTTTTGTCGAAAGTGATTTGGATCCACTGGTCAGCAATAGAATCATGCCTGGCGCCGCTGAGATTATGGTCATCGGTATTCATGAATACGAAATTCGCAGCATTCCACAGTTTGTTGCAGAAGTTTCGGTAGCCTTCGACTCTTTTCAGGTCAAAGCGCATTGACCGGGTGCGGGTTGCAATGGCGTAGAACGTNAAGCGAAGNGCATCTGTACCATAAGCATCGATTCCTTCTGGGAATTCTTTGCGGGTGGACTTCTCTATTTTCTCTCGCACTCTCTGCTGCAGAAGATTGTTGGTACGTTTTGAAACCAGTTGCTCAGCGGATATGCCATCGATGATATCCATGGGATCCAGTCCATTGCCTTTGGATTTGGACATTTTCTGTCCTTCNGAATCTACCACCAACCCGTGGATATAGACTTTTTTGAAGGGAACTTGTTCCGTGAATCTGAGCGACATCATGATCATTCTTGAAACCCAGAACGAGATGATGTCATGACCTGTGACCATGATGTCGGTGGAATGGAAAGTGTCAAGGTCTTTGGTCTGATCAGGCCAGCCGAGGGTGGAAAAAGTCCAGAGAGCAGAGGAGAACCAGGTATCCAGCACATCTTCATCCTGGGATAATTCAACCTCTGGTGCCAATCCAGCGGCTTCTCTGACTGCCTGTTCATCTGTACCGACAAAAATATTTCCGTCGGCGTCATACCAGGCGGGAATTCTATGCCCCCACCATTGCTGCCTCGAAATGCACCAGTCGCGAATATCTCGCATCCAGGCAAAGTAGATGTTTTCTGCCTGCTTTGGAATAAATTCAATTTTNCCGGATTCAACAGCCTCAATTGCCGGCTTGGCAAGCGGTTCAATCTTTACGAACCATTGATCACTTAACAGTGGTTCAANGGGAACCCCAGATTTTTCTCCTCTGGGCACCATCATTTTGTGATCTTCGGTNTTTTCAAGCAGNTTNAGGTCTTGCATGCTTTCTATGATGGCTTTTCGCGCNTCATATCGACCCATCCCGGCATAGGGTTCGGGGGTATGATTATTCAAGGACGCATCGGTGTTCATGATATTGATCATCGGCAACTGATGCCGCTGACCCACTTCATAGTCGTTGAAATCATGAGCGGGCGTGATTTTCACACAGCCACTACCAAAATCCTGGTCAACGTAGTGATCAGCAATGATTGGGATAACACGATTGACCAATGGCAGCATGATATTCTTACCGATAAGATGCTGGTAGCGCTTATCGTCTGGATGTACTGCCACAGCAGTATCGCCAAGCATGGTTTCCGGTCGTGTTGTGGCAACCACCAGATATTGGCCAGGTTCTTTTTCTAGCGGATATCTGAAATGCCAGAGGTGGCCGCTCTCTTCCTCAGCGATGACCTCCAGATCAGAAATAGATGTTTCCAGGATNGGGTCCCAGTTAACCAGTCGTTTGCCCCGGTAGATCAGGCCATCTCGATACAGGCGTATGAAAACCTCTAAAACTGCTCGGGATAAGCCTTCATCGAGAGTGAATCGTTCTGTTTCCCAGTTAAGAGAGGCACCCATGCGTCGCAGTTGAGTTGAGATAGTTCCCTCTGATTCTGATTTCCATTGCCAGGCTCTGTCGATGAAAGCNTCGCGNCCGATATCCATCGGTNTTAACTNTTCTCTTGCCAGTTGTTCGCTGACAATTAGCTGGGTAGAGATTCCTGCATGGTCTGTGCCCATCTGCCAGAGTGTTTTGTCCCCCAGCATACGNCGTCGTCTGATGATTGAATCGACCAGGCTGTGTTGAAAAGCGTGCCCCATNTGCAGTGTGCCAGTGACATTAGGCGGTGGTATTGCGATAGAAAAAGCGGTGCCGTCACCTCGTGGAGCAAAGTAACCAGCCGCCTCCCAGCGTTCGTACCAGGTGCCTTCAACAGTATTTGGATCGTACTTTTCCATGAGGGTCATAATTATCAAATGTGCGAGTATACACGCGCTTAGTACTTATCGTNGTCTTTTGCAGAGAATTCTGATGTATCCGAGTCGGATAGAAGGNCTGACAAGTCCTCTAGTTGTCCTATAAGGTCTTCATTTAGTTTACAGACCACAGATCTNGCGTATTGATCAACCAGCTGGCNGATCGTATTTTCTATAGCTTCTCCATCTTGCTGGTCGATTTGGATGGTGTTGTAGANATCCGAAAATAGATCCAGTGTATCCGGATCATAATCNGGGTCTTCAGAAGAGATTTTCGNGATTGGCTGTTTCTGCGTCGCATTTTTAGGTTGCCTGCCCTTTAGCTTTCCCGTGGTCGCTGTTGTCTGGGTGCCACCACTATNCTGTACGAGTANATCTACCACATCCTTAAGCAGAGGGATNTGTGAGGGTTGCTTCTTGCCTGTGTTGTCTTTTAGGTTTTCATCGCGGTCGTCATTGCTGGTCATTGGNCCGGCATCTTATGGTACTTCAAAGGATATCCACGTTCCTGGTAAAAGCGAAAATTGGTTCTGGCCTGATCTCGACTGGACTCTGACCTGGGTACGATTTCTGCNACACGCTCGAATCGACTGAAAAAGTCTGGAACCNGANTGGCCATGTTGACAAGTACATCCTGGTGCTCTTCGGGTTCTGAATGACAGCCAATTTTTATAGGCGCTTCGAACTTGTCTGTATAGCGGCAGTGTGGAATGAATCGTTCTGGACGAAAGGTCCAGAGTAAATCGTCCAGCGTGCTAGAGTCCAGTTCGTTCTGTGTGTGGATATAAATCTGGTGACCTTTCCTGTATACCTTGTCGATAAGCCGGCAGGTAAAGAGCATGGGGTCTTCGTCTGATTCAATTTGATAGAAATCAACCCGGGTCAAGACTTTTTGCCCTCCTGNGCAAGAAGGTANTGTGTCAGAAGGCCGACTGGTCTGCCCGTTGAACCTTTCTTCATTCCGGCCCATTTGAACCCTGTTCCAGCGATATCNAGATGTGCCCAACGATATTTTTTGGCAAATCGAGCCAGGAAACAGGCTGCAGTTATGCTGCCAGCTTCGCGGCCACCAATGTTCTGCATGTCTGCAAAAGCGCTATTGATCTGGCTTTGGTAGTCCTCCCAGATNGGCAGGCGCCAGGCTCGATCNTGGCTCAAATTGCCGGCGTCNATAACTTCTTGCGCCAGGTCGTCATCGTTTGCNAATACGGCGGTCGCATGACTGCCCAAGGCTACAACACANGCGCCGGTCAAGGTGGCGATATCAATTACCGAAGCGGGATTGAATTTGTCAGCATAAGTGAGAGCATCACATAGAACCAGCCNTCCTTCAGCATCCGTATTCAGTATTTCAACGGTTTGGCCAGACATNGTCTTGACAATATCCCCCGGTTTTGAGGCATTTCCTGAAGGCATGTTTTCTGCTGCTGCCATGATACCAACTACGTTTATTTCCGGATTCAGCTCTGCAATGGCCTGCATGGTTCCAAAAACGCTGGCNGCGCCACACATATCGTAGATCATCTCCCACATACCGGNTCCGGGTTTTAGACTGATGCCACCGGTATCGAAAGTGATNCCTTTGCCAATAATAACGTGAGGTTTTTGTCGGGGATTGCCGCCGCGGTAGTGCATGGTGATCATTTTNCCGGGTTCAACGCTNCCCTTACTAACGGAAAGGAAGGCACCCATACCCAGCTTTTCCATTTGTTTTTCATTTAGAACCTGGGTTTTCACAGACGGATAATCTTTCGCCAGTTGCCTGGCTGCATCGGCCAGGAAGGATGGCGTACATACATTAGAGGGGGCATTACCAAGATCTTTTGCAGCACGCTTACCTATGCTGAGAGCAGTTCCCTGTNGCATGCCNTTTTTGCANGCAGTCAGATGCTCTCTACTNGCGTACAAGTCGACCTGTGCAAGTTTGAGTTGGCGGTCGGCAGCAGGTTTGGTGCCTTTCATGGTCAGGTACTGGTAGGTTGCATCCTCAAACTGTTCAACGGTTTTCATTGCCACCCAGGCAAGATCTCGTCCTTCTACTTNNGTATCNGTCAAGCAGTACAAGACTTTCCTGNCATTCAAGCCTTTCAGCTGAGTAATTGCTGCCGTNGCGATNGTCAGATAGTTTTCAGGCTTCATGGGTTCTGTTTTGCCCAGGCCTACCAGTAGAATTCGGGGNGCTCTGATNCCATCCAGATCCTGTAAGAGCATGGTTTGGGCCTTTTTGCCTTTAAAATCCTGGCGCTTGATAACAGCCTGGATTCGACCCTGGGCCGCTGTGTTTACTGCCTCAGCCGNAGCAGATAGNGAACCATCCTGGTAGATTCCTACAATGAGAGCNTGAACTCTGCTTTTAGTTATCTGTGCGCTTGAAGTGGCGTACCGCATGAATATNCTCGCAATGATTTAAGACAATGACATGATACAACGATTATACTCGTTTGGATAAAGTAACTGTTGAACTTAAGCCATGATCTTATTTCGTTATTTCTGCANNGAAGTGTTCTCCTCCATGGCGGTGATCACTTTTGTTGTGCTGGTGATNGCCGTAGGATCCCGATTTAGTAATTATCTGGCAGATGCGGCAGCCGGCNGGGTCAGCAGGGAAATTGTCTGGTTGCTTCTGATGTATCGTTTACCGGGTATCTTTGAATTAATCCTGCCGGTTAGTTTTTTCCTGGCNATTATGCTGGCCTATGGTCGTTTNTACGCNGACAGCGAGATGATGGTTCTCAAAAGCAGTGGNTTTGGNGAGAGGCGAATTCTTGGTTATACATTAATCCAGGCCTTGCTTGTGATGCTGTTAACCGGGATGGTGTCGCTATGGCTGAAACCGCTGGGAGAGCAGGGCATGGATGTGTTGAGAGCGGGGCAGAAAACGCTGACTGAGTTTGATATGTTATCCGCAGGACGTTTTCAGATGCTGGATTCCGGGCGANGGGTAACCTACGTTGAGGATATTCTGGATAATCAGGAATTGGCCGAAATATTCATATCGGAGAAGCAGAGAACNGAATCTGGCAATGAATTNAAGACGGTTACCATGATAGCAGCAAGTGGCGAGACGAGCATCGATGCNAAGGGTAATCGTTTTTTGATATTGAAAGACGGCCGTCGCTATGGTTTTGCTTTTGATAGCCCGGAATTTCAGGTGATTGAATACGAAGAATTCGGTCAGTTGCTTGAAAAGGAAATAGCAGAAGATCGAACGCTGTCGCCACGTTCCAGCGCCACCGAAAATTTGTTGANATCCTGGTATGCCGGGATTCTCAGCAGGCAGGAAAGCGCAGAACTACAGTGGCGTGTTGCCCTGATAATCCTGATTCCGATACTGGTGTTGATAGCGGTACCTTTAAGTCGGGTAGATCCCAGAGAAGGCCGTTTTGCCAGGTTTGTTCCTGGCATGGTGCTTTGTTTTGTTTACCTGCTATCTCTTTCGTCCAGCCGTTCAGGCATCGGAGACGGTTGGTTAGAACCGCTTCCTGGCTTGTTTCTGGTGCATCTGTCGTTTCTTGTTATCGCTTTGACTTTGTTTTTCTGGCAGGAAATCCTGTTTTTTATTGTTGAGTTCCGGCAGGATCGAGAGGTTATCGATGATCGGTAGAATCGACCGCTATATAGCAGAGACTGTGCTGATTGCGATTATGCTCGCCGCGTTGAGCCTGGTTTCTCTGTTAGCCTTATTTACAGCCATTGAGCAGATCGATGACTTGAAGAACAGTTATACGGTATTGGCCGTGTTTCGCTTTGTTCTATTGAGCCTGCCACGATTATTCTATGAAACGTTGCCTTTCGCTGTGCTCATAGGTGGTCTGGCGGGCCTGGGAAGTCTGGCAGGCACCAGTCAGCTGGTGGTGATGCGAGCTGCAGGTATTTCGATCTGGAGAATTGTCAGGAGTGTTGTCCAGGTAGCGGTTATGATCGCGGTGTTTGGCCTGGTTGTGGGTGAGTATCTGCTGCCCGAAGCTGAACGGCTGGCTCGTTTGGGCCGAGAAAGTGCTTTAGCAGATGGCAGAGATATAACGCCTCAAAATGGCATCTGGTTACGAGAAGAATTTTCTTATATACATATTGAGCAGTTGCAGGGTCGTTCCATTATTGGCTTGAAATGGTTTTATTTTGATGAAAATCGACAGCTGACCAGGGCCAAAGTAGCGTCCAGCGCTGTCTTTCATGAAGTCTTAGAGGGAGATGACTACTGGATTCTGGACGACGTTACCGAAACGACATTTTCAGACTTACAGGGGCGTTCCTTAGTAACGCCTTCTCAGCTGTGGATGACATCATTGACACCCACTCGACTGAGCAATGAAATACTGGTGCAACCGGAGAGAATGTCGATGGCGGCTCTGCTTGAAAAAATTGCTTTTCTTGATGAGCAGAGCCTGGACGCCAGGGCATTTGAGTTGGGGTTCTGGGAAAAGGCCCTGCAGCCGTTCGTCATAGTGAGTTTACTGCTGATAGCGATTTCTTTTGTATTCGGTCCGCTTCGACAGTCTTCGATGAGTTTCCGTATTTTTACCGGTTTATTGTTTGGCGTTACCCTGAAATTCGTACAGGACCTGCTGGTGCCGGCGAGCCTGGTTTATGATTTTCATCCTTTCCTGGCTATCATATTGCCAGTAATAGTTTGCACAGGCATAGCCAGCATACAATTGCACCGGGTTTAGTGAAATGTGAACTTTATTTGATTTTAGGCAGGTGTACTACTCGCGTGTTGGTGGCCAGGTCATGTAGCATAAGCTTGTCCGGGTTAACCAGGCTCCATAAGAATCCGAGACCCAGAGAGCATACCGACAGGGTTGCAAAAAAATACCTGGTACAGGCGGTTTTTAATGAAACTGACTGGCCTTGCTCAGTGATCAGCTGAATTCTCCAGACCTGCATGCCAAGTGTCTGACCTCGCTTACACCAGAAATAGATGTAAAACCCGCCCAGTTCCAGATATAGAAATAGCTGGAAGGCAAGCCCTTGCAGAGCCTCACCCTCTGTCACCAGGGAGATAAGCAGGATGCTGCTGATCATCCAGATCGCGATGATGAGGAAGCCATCGTAAACTAGGGCAGCTATTCTTCTGGCTAAATGGGCGTTCGCGTTGTCAATGATCGGTTCAGGGGAAGGTGAGCCAGTCACAAGATTATTTTTGGATCATGAAGCTGGCATCGCATTCTGATATCAGCATATTAGTTGAGATTATGCGCATTTCTGCTGAGAGCATGGCCAGCGGGCCTCTTTGTCTGGTGCACCAGCTCCGTACCGAAACGCTTTCTCCGGTGGGCAGAGAACTCTTAAAACGAATGTCGCACTTCGCTGTAACGGCCTTCATGCCCCGCAAATAAAGCCAGTTGGCCATGACATCATCCAGTACACTGAAAATAATACCGCCGTGTGTAATGCCGTCGTAACCACAGTGTAACTCACCGGGGGTAAAGGTGCTGACACATTCGTCGTCCTGTAATCGGAACTTCAGCTGTAGCCCGCTGGCATTGCCAGGTCCGCACACAAAACAGCGGTTGGCATCACTCCTTATTGAATCCATTGTGTTCATGCTCCGTTATTACATTTTAGTGGTTGGGTCCTACCAAGCAGCGGAAAACCCTTAAAAAGATAAAGCTTTTCAGGCGGAATTCCTAACCCAGGGCGAGCATACATTATGACGCTTTTATATTTTATTTATGTTTTGATTTGTGGATTGTTGCTGGCTGTCCTAGCTTCTTTTAATTCCTTTCTGGCCAGTCTGCTCAAAAAAGCAATATCGGCACCGAGGCTGACAAAATTAAAACCCAGGTCCAGATAGCGCAGGGAGTATTCCAACGAAAGGGTATGGATGCCAGCTGCCACGCCGTTTTTTTGACAGGCTGCCAGAATTTTTTTTACGGCAATCAGATGTTCGGGGTGGCTGTTGTCTCCGGTCGGGGCCATATTCAGGGCATAGGCTAGATCCGACGGTCCAATATAAGCTGCATTTACACCCGGCGTTGACAGGATATCGTCTAGGTTTTCCAATGCTTCAGCAGTTTCAATCATGACGATACAAGCCATGTGCTCATTGGCCTCCTGGATGTATCCAGGGCCGCCATACAGGGCTGCACGGATAGGACCAAGAGAGCGCATGCCTTCGGGTGGATAGCGGCAAGCTGCCACTGCACGCTCTGCTTCTTCCCGATTATTGACAAGCGGGACAATAACACCATAGGCACCCGCATCAAGAACTTTCATTATTTCATAGGGTTCATTCCAGGGAACTCTAACAAAAGGCAGAGTCGAGGTTGTTGAAATGGCCGGTAGAATCCGTTTGATGTCATTAAAATCCAAAAGGCCATGCTGCATATCCAGGCATAACCAGTCGAAACCAATATGAGCCATGGTCTCAGCGCTATGGATTGAATCAATTGACAACCAGCCACCAATGGTCTGCTTATTTTCACGCCAGGCATTAAGAACATGGTTTTCTCTCACTAGGATCTCCTGTTAATTTGGATGGACAGGTAATAATTACATTATGGATGAGTCAATGCATTGACTATTTGTTGTCTGACTTGATCTTTGAGATCATCCAGGTCAGCAAGGGTCAGGAGGTTGGTGGCTATGGGTTGATGAATCTGCATGCTTATCTGGCCCGGTTTCCAGTCCACAGTTCCGTTTGGAACCAGTTTGCCGGTATCGTGAAGACTAACGGGTAAAATGGGTAGTCCCAGTTCGATGGCTAACCTGAAGGCACCCTTTTTGAAAGGCAAGACATCGTTATTATCTGATCGTGTACCTTCAGGAAAAAACACAATCGACATGCCGTTTTTTATTTTTTGTGATGCTTGATTAATACTGGAGATGGCCGATTGAGGGTTAGAGCGATCGATCAGGATGTGCCCCATAGCTTTGCAGGCAGCGCCCAGTATAGGTATTGCTCCCAATTCCTTTTTCATGACCCATTTGAATTCCACTGGGGAAAAACCATAGATAAGATAAATGTCAATCAAGCTCTGATGGTTGGCTGCAATGACATAGGATTGGCCAGGCTGGACATTGCTCCTGCCGGCCACGGTTGCTTTGATTAGACAGCAGCGAAGATTGATTCGGGCCCATCGTGTTGCCAGGGTTCTGGATCCGAAATCAGCCAGGCCAATAAAGGATAGCAGGATTAAAATGGAGCCGGCTAACGAAGTCGTCATGACCAGGACAGGATAAATGGCGAACCATTTGTAACAATTTGAAATGGCTTGAATCATTATTCGGACCCTACCAGTATGTCGGCAACATTGTCGAAGATCTGTTCTTCAAGGCTGCGTCGTGCCCGCAGCAACCGGTATTTCTCCGGCTACCGTGGTTCTCAGCATTTCCCTGCGATGACCTTTGTAATCGGATGTGGCGCAGTGTTGGGTACATCGGTTATCCCACATGGCAAGCGTTCCCGGTTGCCATGACAGCCGTAAGGTGAGAGAAGGATTAACGGCCAGTTGATTCAGGTAATCCAGTAATGGTTTGCTTTCTGCTTCGGTCATGGCTTCAAAACGTATCGAATAGGTTGGGTTAATCCACAGTGCATTTTGCCCGGTTACTGGGTGTTGTCGAACCACTGGATGGATCTGTTCAACAGGCTGCTGTTTATCATAGTGTATTTCCATATTCTCCAGATGGTCGCCAAGGGTGCTGTCAGGGCCGTAAGATCTTATGGCACTGTGAACACAGTTCAGGCCTGATAGTTTGCGTTTCATCCCGGGTGATAGAATTTCATAGGCTTTGTATAGATTGCTGTAGAGGGTATCACCACCCACGGGTGGAGTATCCACCGCATACAGCAGGGTTCTGCTAGGAGGGTGGGCCTGGAAGGTGAAATCGGTATGCCAGCCGGCACCAAAACTGTGGGCCGATTTCTCATTGGCCTCCTTGATAATGGGAACCACGTCGGGCCAGTCGCTCAAGCCAGTCAGATAAGGGGTGTCGCCGACGCCACCAAGACGTTCGGTCAAGGCGTACAGGGAGGCAGGGCACAGGCTTTGTCCTCGGATGGCAATAACCAGATACTCGTGGAAGGCTTGTTCAAGCAGTTCAAAATCCGTGTCGCTGATATCACTAACATCGATTCCAGTTACTTCGGCGCCCAGGCTGCCGGAGATCGGATTTATGGATAACTTTGCCATGGGAGATCTATTATTAAGTAGGTTTTAGTCATACTGAAGTATAAGTTGGTGGTTGTGGTTTAAGGAAGGTTTAATTAGAGGTCGACTTCACCATAAAAAGGGCACCTGTTTCTTTATAATCAAGGTCCAACAGCAGTCACCAGGATCACGGATAAGTTGAATTTGGCTCACCCAACTGTTTTGCAGGTGCCTGGAAGGCTCAAGCAAATGGAACCCGCGCGATACTTTTTGTGATAGATGTGTGTTGCGAAGTATTGGGTAATGGTGCCCTGAGTGACCAGGTCAGTGAGTTATCGAAAATGACAGTGTTGCCGAGTTACTTTTCAAGGTAACCAGTCAGTCAGCTTAGGCCGCCGGGTTTTTGTACTGGAGTTTGTTTACGTTAAAATGATTGAATTCCATCATCCGCAGACTAATAGGAGAGTTTCTTGGCACAGGCTAAATCGATCTTTGCAAAGATTATTGACAACGATATACCAACAGAAAAAATTTATGAGGATGATCTGGCGATAGTCATCAAAGATATCCAGCCGCAGGCGCCCACCCACATCCTCATCATACCTAAGGAGCCCATTGCCCGGCTGGTGGATGCAACCGAGGATCATGCTGCGCTGCTGGGGCATTTGCTTCTATTGTCCGGTAAGGTCACTAGAATGCTCGGTATAGATGATGCTTTTCGTCTGGTGATAAACAATGGTGAGGCGGCTGGACAGACGGTTTTTCATTTGCATCTGCATATTCTCGCGAATAAATCCTTTGCGGAAACGGGACTCGGAAAGGAGTTCAGTTAGGTGGGAAAGGCCAAGTAGATGAGTCTGGAAGTAGATTACATTGTGGTTGGTGCCGGTTCGGCAGGCTGTGTCATGGCAAGACGGCTGGCTGAGCATCATTCTGTGCTGTTACTTGAGGCTGGTTCGAAAGCCTGGGGCTGGGATTTTCGCCTACATATGCCGGCTGCCCTTTCGCAGGTGCTTGCCACTGATCGATACAACTGGTTCTACCACTCAGAGCCTGAGCCGCATCTTAATCAAAGACGCCTGTATTGCCCGCGAGGCAAAGTGCTGGGTGGATCTTCAGCAATTAATGGCATGATTTTTGTTCGTGGTCATCGACAAGATTATCAGCGCTGGTCTGAACAAACGGGTTTAGCGGGATGGTCTTATCAGGATTGTTTGCCTTTTTTCAAGAAGTCGGAATCAATTGACGGCCAGGACTTAGATTATAGAGGTGATTCGGGGCCGCTGAAAATCAGTCGTGGGAGCATTTCGAATCCATTGTATAAGGCGTGGTTAACCGCCGGGGTGGAGATGGGTCAAGATCGAACAGATGACTTCAATGGTGTTCAACAGGAAGGCTTCGGTCTGTTTGATCGCACCATCTTCAAAGGCAAGAGGCAAAGTACAGCCGTCGCTTACCTGAGCAATGCAAAGATCAACAGCCGGCACCATCAGAATCAGGCAGGGGTCACTATCATGACTCGGGCAATGGTTCAGGAAATTCTTTTTGATCAGGATCAGGCAGTGGGGGTCAAGATTAAAATAGCAGGTGACATAGTGCAGGCCCGGGTGAGGAAAGAGGTTTTGCTTTGTGGAGGTGCTATTAACAGTCCGCAGCTACTCATGCTATCGGGAATTGGCCAGGCAGATGAACTGTGCAGGCAGTCCATTGATTGTCGCGTTGAGTCGCCGGGTGTTGGCAAAAACCTCCAGGATCATCTAGAGGTCTATGTTCAATACAGCCTAAAGAAGCCGGTCTCACTCTACCCTATTACCAGATGGTATCGAAAGCCGTGGGTGGGTCTGCAATGGTACCTGAACCAGTCAGGACCGGCGGCGAGTAACCATTTTCATACCGGTGCTTTTTTGCGTAGTGGGCTTGATCAGGGTTATCCTGATTTACAGTTTCATTTTTTGCCGATTGCCATGGACTATGATGGCAAGAATCAGTTTCAAGGCCATGGCCTTCAGGTTCATGTGGGGCCGATGAAACCAACCAGCAGAGGCTCGGTGTCACTTCGTTCGGATAATCCGCACGACTCGCCCAGTATCCAATTTAATTATCACGCAACGGAGCAAGACAGATCAGTGATGTTCAGGGGAGTCAAGCTGGCACGGGACATTATGGCCCAGCCGGTATTTGAACCTTATGTTGATCGGGAAATCCGACCTGGACCAGGGCAGGATGATCTGGATGCTTTTGTCAGACAGTTTGCAGAAAGTGCTTACCACCCGAGTGGGACCTGTCGCATGGGTGACGATGCCATGGCAGTGGTCGACCCGTCGGGCCGAGTCAGGGGCGTTAGCGGTTTGCGCATTGTTGATGCTTCGATCATGCCCGAAATAACCAATGGTAATTTAAATGCTGTGGTGATCATGATGGCTGAGAAGATCAGCCATGAGATTCTAAAAAGTGAAATATCGGGGTAAAGTAATGGCAATCAACTTGTGTAGATGAGCTAATGCCGGAATTTCCAGATATGCTATTTTTAAAGCCCCTTATTCCTATGCTGGTTACCCTAGGCACATCAGTTCTGGTGCTCTGGCTCTGGAATCATTTTTTCATTAAGCGCAAGCGAAACAGTTCGGACAATTCCAAGTTTGCCTTTCAGTTAGTACAGTTTGTATTGGCGGTGATTCTGTTGATATCAGTCATTATAGCGAGCCCCCTTGCGGAGGGAACACGTAATCAGGTGCTGGCATTAATTGGTATCGTTATATCGGGTGTGATTGCATTTTCATCGACTGTTTTCGTAACTAATTTTATGGCTGCGGTCATGTTACGTGTAACCAAATCCTTCAGGGTTGGTGATTTTATTACCGTTGCGGGCTATAGAGGAAAAGTTTCAGAGAAAGGTTTATTCGATACAGAAATACAATCCGAAAACCGAGAACTCATTGCAATTCCCAATGCCACTTT
>NZUN01000090.1 GCA_002697205.1 Gammaproteobacteria bacterium | reverse complement strand
TTGCGGGCCGCGTTGGCCAGATTTTTCCTGGCATTATCAATTCGACCGGTCAGTGAATTCCAACTGGACGTGCCTGGGCATACATAGAAATCCAGACCCTGGTCTGCCATGTGTTCGCATTCTCGCTTGAAAGGATGGTCGCCTTCGTAACCCCAGTTCAAGGCAATCATGTCTTTAGGCAGTTGGCCCAGGCTACGGGGTTGTCTGAGAACAATATCACTCCAGAACTGGGTACGACGATCATATTGATTGCTTAGCTTGTTTATTCTGGCAAGGAAATCGACATAGACTTGAGTGGTACCTTTTTTTGCACATTTTTTCTTGCTCCAGCCGAGGCCTAACTCCCAGGGTTCATCACCACCGATGTTAAACAGCTTGCCGTCGAATAACGGCAGATACTCGCCATAGAGCTCAGCCAGGAGATCCAGACTTTTTTGGTTAGGTCTTAGCGTGCTACCGGTATCTGATCGGGTATTGGACAATGGATGGGTGAAGCCATTCGGGCATTCAGCATATTGATGATATTCCGGGTACCTTAACCATCTTTCGAAGTGGCCGAAGGAATTGAGGTTTGGCACCAGGTCAATAAAGCGCTCGTTACAGTGGCGCTTTAGACACAGGATATCGTTGCTGTTAAGGGGGGAAGAATCGACCCAGACGCGCTCGTGGCGGCTGAATGCAAAGGTATGCTCAGTGTATAACTGTAATTGATTAATTTTCAGGCAGGCAAACTGGTCTATCAATCGCTTCAGTGAAGTAACCGTTGGTACTTTGCACCGGCTGATGTCCAGCATGACGCCGCGTTGGTCGAAGTCGGGTTGATCCTCAATAGCAAAGCAGTTAATCGTGTCATCTGCCTGGTCGAGAATCTGCCGTAGCGTCATTAGGCCGTAGAAAGTGCCTGTTTCTGAGCTGGCGGTAAGATCGATGCCCTGCTCACCGGCAATGAGCTGGTAAGCCCCTTCGATTTTCTCTCCACCCTGGCGAATCCGAAGCAGGATAGTTTCATCTTGCTGTGTTCCATAGGCGATTGTTAAGTTAGGTTTTGTTGCTATCATTCGTAGCAGCGCTGCGGTCAGGCGCTCCGACATGGGTTGCTGAACCAGAATTTTATTCCGCTGCGTGAGTCGCAGTGTCTTACGTTGATAGGATGCTTTTCTGGGCGGGGGGTAAGTTTGCATGGCTACATAAGGAATTGAAATTCCACCCTATTAAGACATAATCAAGGTGCTCTGTCATGTTACTCACGAGGGAAATGTATGCCTGCTTACCTATTAGCCATAGATCAGGGAACGACCAGTTCCAGGGCGATTATATTTAATGAAGCAAGTGAAATAGTCGCGCTTGCCCAACAGGAGTTCACGCAGTATTTTCCGAAGGATGGCTGGGTTGAGCACGATCCTGAAGAAATTTGGGACAGCGTCAAGCAGGTGGTTCGGCAGGCCTTGCACAAAGCAGGCCTAGCGGCAATAGATCTGACTGCAATTGGCATTACCAATCAGCGCGAGACCACGATTATATGGGATCGGTCCACCGGTGAGGCGATCCACCCCGCCATTGTCTGGCAGGACCGCAGGACGGCACCGCTGTGTGAGCAGCTTAGAGATCAGGGCCTTGCTGACAGCATTCAGGCGAAGACTGGCCTGTTAATTGATCCTTATTTTTCCGGTACCAAAGTGAAATGGATTCTAGAACAGGTGCCTTCAGCTCGGGCCAGGGCAGAAGCAGGCGAGCTGGCGTTCGGCACGATAGATTCTTTTCTGTTGTGGCGATTAACTTCAGGTAAGAATCATAAAACGGATGCCAGCAATGCTGCTAGGACCTTGATGTTTAACATCCATGATCAGCAATGGGATAGCGAGATTCTGGATTGGCTGGATATTCCAGGGGCGCTTCTACCGGCGGTAGAGGACTGTAGCGCCGATTTTGGCGTATGTGATCCTGATCTGTTTGGTGCTGCTGTGCCGATCTGTGGCATGGCTGGAGATCAGCAGGCGGCATTGATTGGGCAGGGTTGTTTTAAACCCGGTATGACAAAATCCACGTATGGCACGGGGTGTTTTGTCATTATGAATACGGGTCGTGAGGCTGTGATTTCCAAAAATGCACTGTTAACAACGGTGGCGTACAGGTTAAATGGCGAGGTCACCTACGGCCTTGAAGGTTCTATTTTTGTCGCTGGAGCAGCTGTGCAGTGGCTTCGTGATGAACTCAAACTGATTGCCTCTGCNAGTGCAACAGAAAGTCTGGCCAGCAATAATCCAGATAGTCATGGGGTCTACATGGTACCTGCTTTTACGGGTCTTGGNGCGCCTTACTGGGATGCACAGGCGCGGGGTGCCATACTGGGTCTGACCCGCGATACTGGCATCTCCGATATTGTTACTGCTACGCTTCAATCCATGGCTTACCAGACCAGAGATCTGCTCAATGCAATGCTTAGCGATGGCATAGATTCCCGGTTGATAAGAGTCGATGGTGGTATGGTTGCTAATAACTGGATGGTTCAGTATCTGGCCGATATTCTACAGATAACTGTNGACCGGCCTAAGGTCACAGAAACGACNGCACTTGGCGCTGCCTATTTAGCAGGTTTGCATACTGGTGTGTTCAGTTCTTTGAGTGATCTTGCTGATAACTGGCAGCTGGAACGTCGTTTTGAGCCAGAAATGGATANGGCAACCAGTACTGAGCGTTATCAAGGTTGGTTAGATGCAGTAGGCCGGATCCGTAGCCATTGATTTTATAAGGCCTCAACAAGCCCACAGACGATGTCACAGATCTGGTCAGCCTGCTGCTCGTCTATTATCAGTGGTGGCAGCAGGCGGATGATGGAGTCCGCAGCNACATTGATCAAAAGGCCTTTCTGCAGTGCTTTCTGAACCAGATCAGTGCAGGGANGCTCCAGTTCGATGCCAATCATTAAACCTTTACCACGGACATCGCGAACNACGTTGAGGTGGCCGAGTCTCTGTGAAAACTGGGNGAGCATGTGTTCGCCGATTGCTGTGACCTGCTTTTGAATATCCAGCCTTTCAAATTCATCGAGTACGGTCAGCGCTACGGCNCAGCTCAATGGGTTACCACCAAAGGTTGAACCATGATTACCAGGTCCAAAAACCTGCGCAGCNGCNCCACTGGCAAGGCAGACGCCTATAGGAACACCATTNCCCAATCCTTTTGCTGTTGTCACCAGGTCAGGGATAATGCCACTGTGTTGGTANCAGAAGTAGGCNCCNGTTCGGCAATTGCCGGATTGCACTTCATCTAGCATCATCAGCCAGCCCTGGGTATNGCAGATTTCGCGGATGCCGATAAGGTATTTCTCATCAGGAATCTGTATGCCGGCCTCTCCCTGGATNGGTTCAACCAACACCGCNACAANATTTTNCATCTGNTTCGCGATTTGTTCGATGGACTCCAGATCGTTATAGGGNACTCGCGNAAAACCGCCGACCAGAGGTTCAAAACCGGCNTGCACTTTTCTATTTCCCGTTGCTGTCAAGGTGGCCATGGTGCGGCCATGGAAAGAGGCATCGGCGACGANAATACACGGTTCTTCTATGCCTTTCTGATGGCCATAAAGCCNGGCGATTTTTATNGCACATTCGTTGGCTTCAGCACCTGAATTGCCGAAAAACATGTTTTCCATNCCGGTTAATGAGGCCAGTTTNTCTGCCAGCTTTTCCTGNCTGGGAATACGATANAGATTTGAAGTGTGTAACAGTTGCTGGCTCTGTGNNGCNAGNGTTTTTGCTATTGCTGGGTTAGCATGGCCCAGTGCGATTACACCCAGGCCGGAAAGGGCATCCAGGTATCGATTNCCCTGGTCGTCGTAAAGCCAGGGACCCTCACCTCGTACAAATGCAACATCAATACGACCATAAGTTGGCATAATGGCGTTCATAATTATAGCTTCCTATCTGGATCTGCNCCNTTAGAGTTGAAATAATAAACCAGAAATGCTTGAGTCAAAAGCATNCATTGAGGAGATCGCAGGCTTTGAACCAAATTGAACTGGCAATCTTTGTGTCTCGCAGTGTTGCAATCTGTGAAGAGATGGGNGNGGTATTGCGNCAGGCAGCATTTTCTCCAAANATAAAAGATCGGCTTGATTTTTCCTGTGCCTTGTTCGATGCCGATGGCAGNCTNTTTGCNCAGGCTGCNCATGTGCCTGTCCATCTTGGCAGCATGGCNTTCGCCATGTCTTACATTGTTGGCGAAAAGGTCTGGCATGAAGGAGATATGCTTATCTTCAATGACCCCTATCTGGGNGGGACTCACTTGCCAGATGTGACCCTGGTACAGCCTTTCTTTATCGAAGGTGAATTGCTGGGTTTTGTTGCCAATCGTGCTCATCANGCCAATATCGGNGCNGANTCTCCGGGATCCATGCCAATTTCATCCTCTCTGGAAGAGGAAGGTCTGCTTATNGCNCCTACTTTTCTATATCAAAGGGGNAAGGNNGANGAGGCNCTATTCGCNTATTTGAATGCTGAATTGGGCGNNAATACCTCAGGCGATCTNGCTGCCCAGTGCAGTGCTAATANNCTGGGTGTACAGCGTATTGAGAGNCTGGCGGGAAANAGTGNTAGGAAGTTATTTCAGCAAGCGGTGGATAAGACCAACCAGTACGGTCTTGATATTGCGATGAAAAGCCTGAAGGTCATACCCGTGGGCTGTTACCAGTTTGAAGATAAACTTGATGATGATGGCTGGGCNGACCAGGACCTTCANATANTGGTNACAATACAGGTCAGTGAGGATNANCTGACTGTGGATTTTACNGGNACNNGNGGACAGGTNAAAGGTAATGTCAATTGCCCGCTTTCGGTGACTGCTGCTGCNGTATTTTACTGTTTTCGTTGTCTCCTGCCTGAATATACCCCTGCCTGCTCAGGTGTTTTCAAACCCATTAAGTTATTAGCGCCAGAGGCTTGTCTGGTGAATGCACAGAGACCCGCGGCGACTGCGGCAGGTAATGTGGAAACTTCCCAGCGGATAGTGGATTGCGTTTTCGGTGCCCTGGCAAAGGCACTACCCGAGCTGATTCCCGCGGCCAGCCAGGGGACGATGAATAATGTTGCCATGGGCATTCATCAAGACGATATCTCCTGGGATTATTATGAAACTTTAGGGGGTGGTATGGGCGGTGGCCCACAGGGGCCAGGCATTAGTGCAGTGCAGTCTCATATGACTAATACGTTGAATACACCGATAGAAAGCCTGGAGATGCACTTTCCGATACGGATAAGGCGATATCAGATTCGCCGGGGCTCCGGCGGTAAAGGTCGGTATTCAGGCGGGGACGGATTAATCAGAGAATACGAGTTCCTTGGTCCAGCAGAAGCAACTTTAATCACCGAACGACGCCGGCATCCACCGTGGGGGTTATGCGGTGGTCAACCGGGTCAAGTCGGAAGGAATATGCTGGATGGTGTGCTTCTGCCGGGTAAGTGCCAACTGACCGTACAGGCCGGTCAGACTTTACGAATCGAGACTCCGGGAGGTGGCGCCTGGGGCGAGGATTGAAAATCCCCGTGTCCCTGGTTCGATTCCAGGTCCGGCCACCAATTTCACGGCTTTTCGCAAAGCGAAAAACGTGAAAAACCAACTCCCAGAACACACGGCGGCAGCGTTTTTTACGCAGTAAAAATGCGAGAGCCCCATCCAAGCACGAAAGTCTCCCAGCGTTGAGCTCACCTGATGGGTTGGCCCCCTATTTCAAGCAACAGGTGTGAAAAGTCGGAAAACTCCCTTGGTCCACCATCAGCTCCACGTAACCTGCACACACGAAAAATTGACGAGCGTTACCGATTCTCTACCAGCAAATTCACTGCAATTGGGTTGCGACAAACTGCAGATACCACGGTATTTTCGATTAAAACCGTGGGATTGTTTCGATGGTTGAGGAGTCCGAACGGAAATACTGTGGTATTGGCGGTATGCGAACAGACCCTCTATGACATTTGTATGTGTTCATCCACAAATCCGATCAATGACGATCCGTTAGCTTGTCAGTACCTTTTTTTGTGAAACCCATCGTGCTTTCGTAAAATCAGGTTTTCTAAAAGTCAGATTTCAAGTTCTTGTCAACGATTGATTCAACAGCTCTGCATTGGTGGAGTATTTCTTAAGTAACTCAACAAGTTTCCCAGCGCCATCCACAGGTTTAAGATGGGACAGTGCCCTGCGTAAAATTCTTACATTTTCGATTTCTTTCGAATTTATAAGTAGCTCCTCACGCCGGGTACTGCTTTTTGCAATATCCAGTGCAGGGAAAATCCGTTGATTCGCCACGTCACGTGATAAAACAATTTCCATATTACCGGTGCCCTTGAACTCTTCAAAAATTACCTGGTCCATCCGGCTTCCGGTATCAACGAGTATGGTCGCGAGAATGGTCAGCGACCCACCATTCTCAACATTTCTAGCCGCGCCAAACATTTTTCGAGGTATTTCCATAGCGCGTGCATCAACGCCGCCCGACATTGTACGGCGGCCGCCTTTGAGCTCTGCGTTATGTACTCGGGAGAGCCTGGTAAGAGAGTCAATGACAATCATGACATCATGACCTTCGCCAACTTCCTGACGGGCGACATCAAGAAGATCATTGGCCATACGGACATGGTGGCTATAGCTTTCATCCGAGGATGACGCATGCACCTGTGCCGGTACGCTGCGCTTAAAATCAGTCACTTCCTCCGGTCGCTCATCAATGAGTAACGCATACAGTTTTATCTCAGGATAGGCTTCCCCCACCGCCTGGCAGATGTGTTTTAAAATGGTCGTTTTCCCACAGCCTGGCGGAGCAACAATCAAGCCTCGCTGCCCCATCCCGATTGGGGTGATCAAGTCTATTGCTCGCGTGGTGAGTTGATTAGAGCCTAATTCCAGGCGAATGCACTGAGAAGGATTAATGGCGACGCCATCCATAAAACGCTTCTGTGGGTCAACAGGCGTCGTATCCTTGACCACTTTATCTACTCGTTCGGGAACTATGTTTCTTTTCGTTTTCAAAGATAGTGTTTTTTTGGTCATGATTTCAGGTGATCGCTCTAGCGAGTGAAGTGTTTCGACGCGCTTACTGTAGCTAAAGTCTTTTCGTTTAGCTTGTTATTGTTTTTGATTTGTTCTGCTATTTGGGGGCACAGTGCTCTTCGAGGACGGTGCTCTTCGAACGCAGTGGCGTATAATTTTCCGATGGAAGAATGGTAATGCAGACGATGTGCAACATGTAGATTACCACAAATAGGAATCACAACGATGACTGAGAAATACATAGAGTTAGAACATCTAGGCGTCCTTTTACAGGAGGATTTTCTGGATGACCTAGGAATCAAACCTGGCACCTTAGCTGGTTCCATTGGTGTGGATCGTACAGCCATCAAGAACATCATAGGTGGCAAACGTGCTACTACCGCAGACATGTCGTTGCGACTTGGTCTGTTTTTCAATATGAGTACAGGCTTTTGATTCAACCTACAAAAAGACTACGAGCTACGAATCGCACAACGTGAAAATCTAGCCAAATTTGAAAAAGTCGTTCAGCCCTTTAAGGCTGCCAGATTGTAAACAACAGCTAGAAAGAAACGAGTGGGTGTAAATCTCGACAATCTAGCAAGTCATCATTCACACACCTTCTACCCTCTTCAGCATCCGTGGTTCTTACCGTTTCTCCAAGGTAGGCCAGTCAGATTGAAAATCCCCGGATGGTGACATTGATCCGAGGAGTGTCTTTAAATGTTCTGGGCAGGGTTTTGCTGATTATCGGGGAATTATCACGCCAGAGGCAGTAATAATGGTGGGTTTATTGTTGATCTTGCATTTAATTTTTTGTGAAACAAGTTAGAATGGGGGCGTTAAGTCTTTAACAGAGAGCTAACTAAATGGAAGTGTTAGAAACAATACAGAACCAGATACGGGAAAACCCTATNCTTATCTATATGAAAGGGTCTCCTGACCAACCTCAATGCGGATTCTCCTCGCAGGCAAGCCAGATGCTAATTTCCTGNGGGAAAAGGTTTGCTTATATTGATATCCTGGCAAACCCAGATATCCGTGCCAATTTGCCTGCCTTCTCGGAGTGGCCGACCTTTCCCCAGTTATTCGTCAGTGGAGAGTTAGTCGGTGGCTGCGATATTATCACTGAAATGTATGACAGTGGTGAACTGCAGCCCCTATTGGAAGAAGCAGCTGGAGAGTCGGAAAGCTGACCTTGAGGCGTGATTAACTGAATTGCTGCCAGCGATTGACGACATCNCAGAANATTTCCGCTGTTTTTTCGCAGTCGTAAATTGCCGAATGTGCTTCGCTGGCACTAAAAGCGATGCCAGCGGATTNGCAGGCNCGTGCCAGCACTGTCTGACCGTAGGCCAAACCNCATAAAGTCGCTGTATCAAATGAAGAAAATGGATGGAANGGATTTCGCTTAATTCGGCAGCGTTCCGCCGCCTTGTTCAGAAAGGCNTGATCAAAAGCGGCATTATGGGCAACGATAATGGCTCTTTGACAACCCGTTCTCTTAACTTCGCCGCGAATGCCACTGAATACGTCCGTGAGAGCTTGTTTTTCGTCCACCGCCATCCTCAGCGGGTTGTAAGGGTCAATGCCGGTAAATTCAAGTGATGNCGGCTCAATATTTGCCCCTTCGAAGGGGCTGACATTGTGAAAGAACTGCTCTCCTGGCCGTAGCAGGCCCTTATCGTCCATGCGGATAAGCACAGCNGCGATTTCAAGGACGGCATCGGTGTCACTGTTAAATCCNCCGGTTTCTAAATCGATAACGACAGGGAGGAAGCCCCTGAAACGACCAGCAATAGGTTCTTTTTGATCGNTCAAGTTGACTCCCTCGGCTCGTTTACCACCTGCCAGTGGATGTTTTCTCCTGCTCTCACTGGAACCAGGTCAGTTTCTCCAAAACGTTTGCGGGCAGGGCAGGTCCATTCTGTTTCAACCAGTTTTATCGTCCTGGTATTGCGCGCCAGGCCGTAGAAATCGGCACCGTAACAGCTGGCAAAGCCTTCCAGGGCTTGCAGCGCATTATTGCTGGCAAAAACTTCAGCATAGAGCTCGATTGCTGCATGACCGGTATAGCAGCCAGCCGCACAGCCGCAAGCATTTTCTTTTGCTGAGGCAGGGTGAGGCGCAGAATCCGTGCCCAGGAAAAAACAAGGGTCACCCGAGATGGCTGCCTGGATAAGGGCTTGTTGATGCTGGTCTCGTTTTAGCACCGGCAGGCAATAGAGAGCCGGTTTGATACTACCCGTGAGCATGTCGTTGCGGTTGTAAAGTAGATGATGGACCGTGATGGTTGCACCCATACGTGAATCAGTCGCCTGGACAAATTGGACAGCTTCCGCTGTAGTGATATGTTCAAAAATAACCTTCAAGGAAGGAAAGCGTCGAATAATGGGTTCCAGGTATTGTTCAATAAAGATTTTTTCTCGATCGAAAATATCAACCTTGCTGTCGGTAACCTCGCCATGGATAGCGAGTCGCAGGCCGGTCTTCTGCATTTCTTCGAATATTGGATAGAGACCTTCAATGGTGTTTACCCCGGCATCTGAATGAGTCGTAGCGCCAGCAGGGTAGAGTTTACAGGCGTGGATAATGCTGCTTTTGGCGGCCTCTGTAATGGTCTTTTTGCTGGTTTGGTCCGTGAGATAAAGGGTCATAAGAGGATCAAAGGACCGGTTACTGGGGACCTCATTGAGTATTCTATTTCGGTAGCTTACCGCGTCTGCACTGGTTAACACCGGCGGCACAAGGTTAGGCATAATTATAGCTCTGGCAAAATAGCGGCTTATGTCCTGCGTTGTCTCGGCAAGGTAGGCACCGTCCCTGAGGTGTACGTGCCAGTCATCAGGTTGAAGGATGGTCAATGTTCGCATTCTGGTATTGTAGCACTCCCGTGGCGAGGCTGGCTTGATTACTGGCAAAGGTTTACCATACGCAGCTTGTTAACAAACGTCTAAAGGGTGCTATGCAACAGATCGATAAAGTCGTGCTTGCTTATTCAGGGGGGCTGGATACTTCAGTCATTCTGCGCTGGTTACGGGAAACCTATGGCTGCGAAGTCGTCACTTATACGGCAGACCTTGGTCAGGGTGAGGAACTTGAACCGGCCAGGGCAAAAGCCAGCAGTATGGGAATCAAAGAAATCTATATTGATGATGTCAAGGAGGAATTTGTACAGGACTTCGTATTTCCTATGTTCCGGTGCAATACCCTTTATGAGGGGGAGTATCTACTGGGTACCAGTATTGCACGCCCGCTGATAGCAAAAAGGCTGGTGCAGATTGCTGAGCAGACTAATGCTCAGGCCATTGCTCACGGCGCCACAGGTAAAGGTAATGATCAGGTGCGTTTTGAATTGGGAGCCTATGCCCTGAACCCGGANTTAAAGGTTATTGCTCCGTGGCGGGAGTGGGATCTGAATTCGCGGGCGGCNNTGATGGCATTTTGCGAACGTTACCAGATCAAGGTCGATAATAAGCATGAAGGGGAGAAATCTCCCTANTCCATGGATGCCAATTTGTTACATATCTCATATGAAGGNGGCATACTGGAAGATCCTGGCGTAGANCCTGATGAAGCTATGTGGCTGTGGNCGGTTTCTCCGGATCAAGCGCCGGATGAGCCTACTTATCTTGAAATAGGTTATCGGCAAGGTGATCCCGTGTCACTGGATGGCAAGTTGCTGTCACCAGCNTCTCTACTTGCTGAACTGAATAGNCAAGGCGGGGAGAACGGTATTGGGCGTACNGATATTGTCGAGAACCGCTACGTTGGTATGAAGGCNAGGGGTTGTTACGAGACGCCGGGTGGTGCCATTTTGCTGAAAGCCCACCGGGCTATGGAGTCGATTACCCTTGACCGGGAAATGACCCACNTGAAAGACGATTTGATGCCTAGATACGCAAGTCTTATTTATAATGGTTACTGGTGGAGTCCGGAGCGACANGCCCTGCAGGCGCTGATTGACACCTCCCAGCAGGTTGTCAATGGCAGGGTCAGGCTCAAATTGTATAAGGGCAATATTATTGTGGTCGGNAGGGATTCAGATCACGATAGCCTTTATGATGCCGATGTGGTTACTTTTGAGGACGATGCNGGGGCTTATGATCAGAAAGATGCTGCCGGATTCATTAAGCTAAATGCCCTTCGTCTGCAGATGGCCAGCAAAAAAGGTCGTAAGCTGATTTGACCCGNGNTGTCCTGTTGGNATTAGCAGGNTCACTTGCTTTGCTCNAGTAGTTGACGTTCTTTACCTCGGAATTCACATTCATCAAAAACCACGCAGGCACCGCACCTNGGATTTCTTGCGGTACAGATGTAGCGTCCGTGTAGAATCAGCCAGTGATGGGCATCGGTTATAAATTCATCATGAATTACCTTGAGTAATTTCCGTTCGACCTGTAACACATTTTTTCCCGGGGCAAAGCGAGTCCGGTTGGAAATCCTGAAAATATGGGTATCCACTGCCATAGTGGGTTCACCGAAAGCGGTATTGAGGANGACATTGGCNGTTTTCCGGCCGACCCCNGGCAGGTCTTGCAGTGCNTCCCGGGTTCTGGGTACTTCGCCACTGTGCACGTCAAGCAAACGTTGACAGGTCTTAATGATATTTTCTGCCTTGCTGTTAAATAGGCCTATGGTCTTAATATAGGGGATTAANCCATCGACCCCAAGCTTGCCGATATCGCCTGGNGTATTTGCAATTGCGAAGAGTTTTACAGTTGCTTTGTTGACACTGACATCGGTTGCCTGAGCCGACAGAATGACCGCGATCAGCAGTTCGAAAGTTGACTGATANCTGAGTTCGGTGGTTGGNCTGGGGTTNTCATGGCGTAGTTTGCTGAGAAACTGGTAACGTTTTGCGGCGTTCATGGCGTAATTCCAGATAGTTTTTAAAGGCGATAATGCAGCCGAATAGCAGAAAAGCTCCCGGCGGCAAGGCAGCCAGAAGCACTGGGAAGTCATGGATATGCAGGGTCAGGGTTTTGGCTTGATCGCCGAGGATCATATCCATATGGGCAAAAAGCGTGCCNTGGCCGATGATTTCCCGAAGGCTGCCCAGTACCACTAGCACCAACAGAAATCCGAGGCCCATCATGATACCGTCCAGCAGTGCATATTTAACTGGGCTGCGGGAGGCTAGCAGTTCGGCGCGCCCCAATATAGTACAGTTGGTTACGATTAAAGCGACAAATAAGCCGATACGCTGGTGTAATTCGTAGAAATAAGCCTGNAGANATAGATCAGCCAGGGTAACCGATGANGCTATAATGAGTATCTGGATCGGCAGNCTGACTTGCTCGTGCAGATGGGTTCGAATCAGGCTGATTAAAAAGTTGGAGCTCAGTAGTACCAGTAGGGTGATGATGCCNAGCCCGAGCGCGGTGACCAGGTGACTGCTTACCGCCAGCAANGGGCANAGACCCAGCANNTGCACCAGTGCAGGGTTGTTTCTCCAGATGCCATCCAGGGCNATTTCCTGATAGCTAGTCATCGGCAGTCTCCACCACGGCATGGCTGATTGCTAGAGACTGTTGAGCATTTGTCAGCGTCTCACCGATCGCTCTGGTGAGCGCGCGGGTTGTGATGGTTGCGCCACTGACGTGATCGAAGCTGCCCTGGTCGAGTTTCAGTTCGAATATTGCCGAGTCANGCCCCTGGCTCAGGAACTGATCGATCCAGCTGGATTTAGTGGTTTCTATGACGTCCCCAATCCCGGGCGTTTCGCTGTGNTGGACAATACGAATGCCGCGCACGTGCCTGTTAAGGTCAATCGCCAGCCAGCCGCTGATATAACCATTGTAGCCTTGNGACGTACTCAGTGGCAGGATATTGCCGGTTTGTTTTGATTCAAGNTGGCTTGAATATACAGTGCTGTTTGGACGCACTTTAATGATGCGTTCATTGGNATCGGGTAATACCTGTGCAAGCTGNTGCAAGGCAAAATTTTNCCGGTTATCTTCTATCTGCTTTTCGGTCAGNCTATGGGTTACAGCTAATGTGGTAGCGCAGANGAGCGCGATCAGNGTGAAGGANGTTACCGGTTTGTTCATGACCAGGACTTCTTGGGTTTTTGACTTATCCATAGGTCGAGCAAAGGACTGCTTGCATTCATTAACAGAACGGCAAACGCCAGTCCGTCGGGATAGGCACCGATACTCCGAATCAAAAAGATCAGGACACCGATGCCACTGGCGTAGATGAGCTGACCCAACCTGGCATCAGGAGAACTGACAGGGTCGGTTACTATGAAGAAGGCCCCCAGCATAGTGGCGCCGGAAAGGAGATGTAGCAGGGGCGATCCCAGGCTNGCNGAACTACCCGAGTCATAAAAAACGAGGCTGGCCGCCAGTATGCCGATTAGTGTGGCAGCCGGCATGTGCCAGGAAATAACCTTGACCTTTANCAGGTAGAGGCCACCCACCAGGAAAGCAATGTTGATCCAGGCAAAGGCTGACATGCGGGTGCCCTGGGNCAGCCAGAACTCGGCGACNGTCTGACCTTGCCGATGACGGAATAGATCTAGCGGTGTGGCGCCGCTGAAACCCTGGATTTCTAACAGGCCTGTCTTGATCAGTATTAAAGGGTACAGATCGTAGCTGATCGGGGTGCTACTTTGCCATTGTGTCATCGCCATAGGGAAAGCGATGATAAGACCNGCATAGCCAACCATNGCAGGATTNAAAATATTCTGGCCTAGTCCCCCATAAACATGTTTGCCGAAGACCAGAGCGAACACGACACCTGCCATGGCGATGGGGATAGGTAGAAAAGGCGGCAGTGCCAGACCGATTAGAGCGCAGGTTAGNANGCCGCTGCCATCAGACGGATGGCCGTTNGCGGTTTTGTTTATTCGGTAAACCAATGTTTCACAGAGCCAGCCTGTAGCAATGCACGCAGCCAGGTTGATANCAATACCCGGCCCAAAGAAGTAAGCCATGACCATAGCNCCGGGTATCANGGCGATCAGGGTGTGATACATGAATTGCTGTGTTTTCATGAGTTAAGCTCTTCACGNAGGNCNTCAAGCAGGGCCTGNGCATCTTCGGCTTTGGGTCGAGCCAATACCTGATTGGCCTCGGNANCGAGGCGTTGTTCACGACGATTGAATTTTGCTTCAGCACGCNGGGCAGCCGAGCGCTCATTGNAAAGCAACTGNCCGTTNTGTTTCATGACCTGGAAAGTCCGGGTCAGGGGTAAGCGACTCGGACAAACTCGATCGCAGAGGCCNCATTCGATGCAGTCAGCGAGCCTTAGCTGNTGNGCCGGTTCAGTCTTGTTGGCAGATAAGAAAAGCTGTTGTGGNGCCAGATCGCGCGGGCAGGCATCCATGCAGGCGCTGCAGTGTATACAGGGCATGTTGTAGGTTGGNAANGGTAGGCGAAGACCAGCATCAGCAGCCGGTATGAGGTCTATACAGTCTACCGGGCAGGGAGCAAGNCAGAGCTCACAGCCGGTACAGTCCTGACTAATGACTGTGTGCATCAGTTGTGGCGCGCCTATAATGGCGTCAACTGGGCAGGCTTTAATGCACAGTGAACAGCCAATACATTCATGCTCTTTTATTTTGGCAATAACAGGTTGATCAATAGCAGTGAGTTCGTCAGCCAGAGCCAGCACAGGTCGATTGAGAAGNCTGGCCAGGTTGGCGATAAGCGTTTCGCCTCCGGGCGGGCAGCGATTGGTGGCTTCACCTTCTACCACAGCTTGGGCGTAGGGTCGGCAGCCAGCATAACCACACTGAGCACATTGACTCTGGGGTAGCAGCCGNTTGACCGCATCGATGACTTTGTTGGTATCTGAATGGAAATAACTTGCACTGAGCTGTAACAGCAANCCTGTGATCAGGGCCAAGCCACCTAGCAATAAAATGGTAGAAACAATACTGGTCACGTGTTCATTCCGGTAAANCCCAGGAAGGCNAGAGAAATCAGGCCTGCTGAGATCATATTGATGGCGGCGCCACGAAAAGGATGCGGTATGTGGTCGCTCTGCTGNCTNATTCTAATAGCAGAGAAGACAATGATCAGCAGTGAAAAGCCCAGGGCGGCACCGAGTCCTAGCATAATCGAGCCNGTAAAACTCTGGTTCTGTCGAATATTGATCAGTGCTACGCCGAGAACCGCGCAGTTAGTGGTAATCAGTGGCAGGAACACCCCCAGAACCTGGTGCAAGATGGGTTGGGTAGCACGNATGACCAATTCTGTAAACTGAACCAGAACNGCGATAACGACAATGAATATGATGATGCGGAGATATTCCAGATGCAGCGGTAACAGAATGTAATGCTCTATGAGAAAGCTGGCAGCAGAAGACAGGGTTAGAACAAAAGTGGTGGCAGCNGCCATACCGATAGCGCTGCTGATTTTCTGGCTGGCNCCCATGAACGGGCAAAGACCGAGGAACTGCACCACTACGAAGTTATTNANGAAGATGGCGCTAAGCAGNATGGTCACGGTCTCTGGCATGAGCGCTATAGGTTCATGTTACTTTCATGCCAGGCTTGGCACCTGAATCAGGCGAGATGAGGAATATNTCCTTGTCTCCAGGGCCGGCAGCCAGAACCATGCCTTCAGAGATGCCGAACTTCATTTTACGAGCCTTCAGATTGGCTACGACTACCGTTAATTTATCTTCCAGTTGTTCTGNNNTATAGGCACTTTTAATACCGGAAAAAACGGTTCTCTGGTGATCGCCNAGATCCAGCGTTAGCTGTAATAGTTTTTCTGCACCCTCAACAACCTGTGCCNGGATGATACGGGCAATGCGCAGNTCAACCTGNGCNAAGGTATCGATATCGATTTCAACAGGGGCGGCAGCTTCATCTTTGCTGGTGGTTGCTCCCTGANCTGACGTTTCATGAGATTTGCCAGCGTCGATGATAGCCTCAATTGAACGAGGCTCAATTCTCTTCAGNAAAGGTTCAAAGGTATTGATACGGTGATCAGTCAGGTGATGAGACAGATCAGACCACTGTAGTTCCCCGCAATTGAGGAATTGTTCTGCTTTCTGTGCCAGGTCGGGAAGTACGGGTTTTAGATAAATCATCAGCATCCGGAATAGATTAAGGCCATCCGAGCAGACCTGCTGNGCACGGTCTTTGGTAGAAGGGTCCTTTATCAGTATCCAGGGTTTTTCTTCGGNAATGAATTGGTTGGCCNTATCNGCNAGTGCCATAATGCCNCGCATTGCTTTACTGAACTCGCCTGATTCATAGTTGGCAGCGATCTGTTGTTGCTGATTGCTGAAACTGNCAAGTAGGTCGCATTGCACTTGCCTGGTNAGNTTGCCGTCGAACTGCTTGTTGATAAATCCGGCGCATCGACTGGCAATATTTACCAGTTTGCCGACTAGGTCTGAATTGACTCTCTGCAGGAAATCGTCCAGGTTNATGTCCAGGTCTTCAACGCCACCACTGAGTTTAGCCGCAAAATAATAGCGCAGATAAGTTGGAGAAAGCTCATTAAGATAAGTTCTTGCGTTAATGAAAGTGCCNTTGGATTTAGACATTTTNTNGCCATTGATGGTAGCCATGCCGTGAACGCGAATGGATGTTGGCGTACGATACCCNGCCATGGTCAATACCGCAGGCCAGAACAGGGCATGGAAATTTACGATGTCTTTGCCGATAAAGTGATGTACTTCNCAGGTCGAATCGGGCTTCCAGAAATCATCGAACTTGATATCAGTTTGATTGGCACAGTAGTTCTNAAAGCTTGCCATATAGCCGATAGGCGCATCTAACCANACNTAAAAATATTTGTCGGGTTCATCGGGGATTTCGAATCCAAAATAGGGGGCGTCGCGGCTGATATCCCAGTCCTGTAATCCCTGATCCAGCCATTCGGATATTTTATTGGTGACGGCAGTCTGCAGAGTCCCACTTCGCGTCCATTTGTTTAAGAAATCGGAGTGCTCNGATAATTTGAAGAAAANATGTTTTGACTGGCGCACTTCGGGCNCAGCACCGGACAGTTTTGAGGTCGGCTNGCCTAACTCNATGGCAGAATAGGTTGCGCCGCAGGCACTACAGTTATCNCCANNCTGATCAACGGCATTGCATTTTGGGCAGTTCCCGCTGACGAAGCGATCCGCCAGAAACATGCCTTTTTCTGGATCGTATAGCTGATCTACATCATGTTGGCTTATCTGCCCCGCTTTTTTCAGTCNCTCGTAGANTAGATATAGTAATTGTTCGTTCTCTTCTGAATGGGTGGAGTGGAAATTGTCATGGCTGATGTCAAAATCCAGNAAATCCTGGATATGTTCTTCTCGCACACCATTAATATAATCTTCTGCACTGATACCGAGCTTGTCTGCATTAAGCATGGTGGCTGTGCCATGGGTATCATCGGCGCAGACGTAGATGCATTGGTTACCCGTGAGTCTTTGGTAACGAACCCATATATCTGTCTGGATGTGTTCCAACAGGTGGCCCAGATGGATGGAACCATTGGCGTAGGGCAGGGCGCTGGTGACGAGAATTTTTCTTGCTGTACTCATTTTGACTCGGAGGATAAGGTTAAAAACAGCGATTTTATGTGATTTCTTTATGGTATGCGATGTATTCCATGATGAGTCTGCCTTAGTTTTAAGGAAAGCTGGTGCTGGACGCTGATTTTAGCCGTTTCAGGAGGTATCATAAGCCCTCAGCGCAGTATAGAGCCTGGCAAGCCGGGTAGTTTCAATTAATGGGTCAGTGACATGAGTAATTCAAATGAAGGAGGGCAGTTCGAGCTGGAAGGGGTTCGTTCTATTATTGCGGTTGCATCGGGCAAAGGTGGTGTAGGCAAATCAACGGTCGCCAGCAATCTGGCTGTAGCGCTGTCGGTCCAGGGGCGAAATACGGGTTTGCTGGATGCAGATATTTATGGTCCCAGCCAAGGGGTCATGCTGGGCGTTCCT
>NZUN01000089.1 GCA_002697205.1 Gammaproteobacteria bacterium | reverse complement strand
TACATCTACATCTACAGGGCGACATTGATACAACTANATTAATATTGCAGTCACTATTGGACTTACTTTATGNGNCATNCTTTATAAGGCTATAACTGTACNGCTAAATCCACAAAGCTATATTTACAAAAGGAGGCCAGCTTCATGATTACTCGAGAACACGGCTATCTAAAAGTCAAANNGCTTGATCAGGCTCCGAAGGANAGCCTGACCCTTGAGCAATCCGGCGCNTGCAGGCTGCCTAGTGTCTTTTCTGAACAAGAAGTCCTGCAATTAACAGAAGAGATTGATCAGATCTNTAAGAACCGCCATCCTGATGGCCGCAATNCCAATCGTCCAGATGACATTGACCAACACTTCCGCTATGAGATGCTCAACCGCAGTGAGGCCTGCCAGAAAGCCGTCGGCCATCCCCGCCTGCTGGCCGTTATAGAGCCTTTACTGGGACAAGATTGCCATGTGATAGCCAACACAGCCTGGAAAAACCCTGCCAACCCCAATGACCCTTCCCAGNCCTGGCATATCGATGCTGGTCCACATATACCGCTGGCAGAAGGTGTCCTCTGGCCAAAAGATATTCCTCATCCCATTTTTGCTATTGGCTGTCACATTCTCCTGCAAGNCTGCAGCCTCAAGGATGGCCCAACCGGCATCATCGCTGGCAGCCACCTGTCTGGACGGCCCCCGCCAGGCGATAAATTGTTCGATATTGAACTGAGTTTCAATGGCCAGCAGGTTACCCCNTTAACCGGTCAGGCAGGTGATGTACTGCTGTTTGTTTCGGACGTCTGGCACCGCAGACTNCCCACCAGCAGCAGCGACCAGGGCAGATTCTTTCTGCAGGTTCACTATGGGCGAAGGGATATTCAGCAGCGACTGCATNCCGCTGAACAAACAAACCAGTTAAGCCAGGCAGCAATTAAGCGAGCNGCCTCTCGACGCGAAAAAACCCTTATCGGGCTTCACAGACCTGGTTTTTACGATGGCTAGNAAGACAGNCCACTGCATCTCTTTAAATCCAGACAGNCTGCCCCTCAGCACGGCATCNGCAGTNCTGCGGTCAGGCNTTACTCATAACAAAAAACAAANCATGCTGNGAGGATCCGCAAATGGCGCTATATAACCGACATCATCGACGCTTTCAGGANCGATTCCAGTCCAGGAATCTCGCCGATAAAATGCAAGATATCGTGGTCAGGGANGAGATAACCAGCGNGGACAAAACGTTTATTGAAGCGCAGGAATTCTTTTTTTTATCAACCATCACAGCCGATGGCAGCCCGACTGTGTCGTATAAAGGCGGGAATCAGGGATTTGTAACGGTTCAGGACAATAAAACCCTCGCGTTCCCAAGTTACAATGGTAATGGCATGTTTCTGTCTATGGGTAATATTCAAAGTAATCCAGCGGTTGGTCTGTTATTCATAAACTTCGAGCATCCCCATCGAATACGCTTTCATGGCCATGCCAGNGTGCTAGGCGAACACAAGCTTATGCAGCAGTATCCAGAGGCTGAGTTACTGGTNGAAGTGAAACTCAGTAGAATGTGGGTGAATTGCCCTCGTTACATCCCGCGAATGCAGAAACTCAAAGATTCNGCCAATATTCCAAAGCCTGGCCTGCAGACACCGTTAGCGGACTGGAAAAAACTCGACTTATTNCAGGATGTTCTTCCCCCTGATGATCAGCGCAGAGTCAATGACGAGGGTGGCAGCTTATCAACGCAAGACTATGCAGCTCTTTTAGACGAGGACCGCTGAAGCCAAACCAGCACCATGACATCCCGCGGACAACCAGATCTGACTCTCACTACGAGTAATCAGTCTGGCCAGCACAGCTGCTAAGCCAACCCAGATCAACGAACGGTAATCAGTTCAACCTCAAAAACCAGAGTCGTATTGCCTGGAATCGGCCCCACGCCATTNGCGCCATAACCCAGATCAGGCGGTACCGTCAATTTCCANTTGTCGCCTTCCTGCATCATCTGCAATGCCTCAGTCCAGCCAGCAATGACGCCATCTACGGGTAAATCAAGGGGTTCACCCCGATCGACCGACGAATCAAATACACGACCGTCCTCGAAGGTACCGTGATAGTGCACGGACACAACATCGGTCGGTCCNGGCGTCCTGCCATCTCCTGTTGCCATTATCTCGTANCGCAGTCCCGACGCGGTAACGTTCACATCTCCCATATACCCTCCAGCTAAATCNGTGTTTATTNGTTTCGCCGTCAACCATAAGCTAAATCGACCNTACAGCAGACAAGCCTTGATTCACCTTATTGCTCAGGCAGTTTACTCAACCAAAAAGATACGACAAGTCACTGTCCTGCATTGTATCCAACGTATTTTTAGTCTTTAATTTTGATTGACTTTAANAGCCTGGCCAGAATCCTGACTGCCNCCCTGATCTGCCCCGCTGTTAGCAAGTCCAAGCCATAAGCCTGGGGAACGTTAATGCTGACTTTATTTACCGCAAAATCGATACTCACCATGAACCCGTCAATGCCAACTGCAGATGCCATTCTGGTTGGTGATGGTCGTATCATAGAAGTAGGTCACGAGGACAAGATGCAACCCTGGCTGGATGCCCACCCGCACACNGTAGACCGGCAGTTTTCCGAGAAAATTATCTGCCCTGGTTTTATCGACCCCCATCTACACCCCACTATGGCGGCAGTACTCCTGCCCATGGAATTCATAACAGCCATGCGCTGGAAGCTACCCTGGGGAACCGTTGAACCAACTACCACGGCAGAACAGTTTGATCAGCGTATGGCTGCNCTGCATGCCCAAAAAGAGCCTGCTGCGCCCCTGTTCATATGGGGCTATCACCAACTATGGCACGGCCCCATGGGTAAGCAACGCATCAACAACGTCAGCAGCNAGCGGCCAATGGTGGTCTGGCACCGCTCTTTTCATGAACTTTACATGAACGATGCGGCCCTGAAGATGACCGAAATCAACGAGCAAGATATAAAGCCTGGCGCACAGGTTGATTTCAGTACNGGTCATTTTTACGAAAATGGCTTAGGCCTGGCAATTTTCAGGCTCAACCCCTGGCTGCTGGCACCGGATAAATATGCTGCTGGACTGCNGCGCCTGAAACAGGTCGTTCACCACGGTGGACACACCAGCATAGGCGACCTGGCGACGGGCCTGTTCGACTTTGAATCTGAAGCCAATGCCCTGGCTACAATTCTTGAGGGTGATGATGTGCCGTTTCGGACACGCCTGGTTGCACACGGCACCGCTATACTCAAAGGGAGCCAGCCGGTGGAAGACGGTCCAACACTGGCTACGCAATTAATCGAACGTAACAGCCACCGTCTAAAGTTCGGCAAACATATTAAACTTTTCTGTGATGGCGCTTTCTTCAGCCAACTTTCACAATTAATGNAGCCTGGTTATATCGATGGCCACCAGGGCGAGTGGCTGATGCCACCGGAGGTCTTAGAGCAGAACATGCGGGCCTACTGGCATGCCGGATTCCAGATTCATGTTCATGCCTGTGGTGACCTCGGCATTGAACTCACCCTGGATCTGCTGGAGAAAATGCAGGCTGAAAAACCCCGTTTTAATCACGGTTTCACCATCGAGCATTTTGGTTTCAGTACGCCTGAACAAATCAAAAGGATTAAAGTGCTGGGGGCCCAGGTTTCGGCTAACGTTTATTACCTGCACGAGTTGTCAGACATCTATTCCAGAGAGGGGATTGGCTACGAGCGGGCATCGCAGATGTCGAGACTTGCCTCTTGCTTTACAAACGACATCAATACCGCCCTACATTCAGACTTCACTATGGCTCCGGCAGAACCGCTCAATAGCGCCTGGGTTGCAGTCAATCGAATCAACCATGCGGGCGAGGTCATGAGCGTGCAAGAATGCCTGACTGCTCAGCAGGCGCTCGAAGCCATTACCATCAATGCTGCCCATGTATTGGGCATGGCTGCAGACACTGGCAGTCTTCGAGCCGGTAAATACGCTGATTTTACCATTCTTGATGAAGATCCATTGACCTGCGATGCCNTGCGCATCAGGGATCTACGCATTCATGCAACCGTCTTCGAAGGCAAGGTATTTCCCCTTGAACCCTGATAAAAGGCCCCGCTCACCCTAATGAAGCAACGACTAATNCCCATTACTATTATCAGCGGTTATCTTGGNTCCGGNAAGACAACGTTTATCAATCGCTTGCTGNCCGCAGANGTTCTTCCCAGCAAAGTGGCTGTTCTGNTCAACGACTTTGGAGACATCAACATTGATGCAAGCCTCATTACCCAGGTTTCCGATGATGGCAGCGTTGTCTCCCTTAAAAATGGCTGTGTCTGCTGCATGCTGCAGGACGAATTAGCCAACACCTTCGAGCGAATGAGCAGTTTAGAGATTGATCACGTTCTGCTCGAGGCCAGTGGCGTGGCCCTGCCGGACAAGCTCAGGGCCCAATGCCACTACCCAGGCTACTTTCCTCACCANTGTGCAGTCACCGTAGATGCCGAAAATTACCATCAAAAGAGGCAGGACAAATATGTGGGCAATCTAGTCCANCAGCAGGTACTGCAGGCCGATACGCTGATTATTACCAAACTGGACCTTGCCGGCAGCTTCGAATTGCCTGTTAGCCATGCTCCGAGTCAAATCCATAGCGCAGACTCATCACAGGCCAAGCAGTACTCAGTCACTGATCCGCAGCTCATTTATCACCTNCTGGAACCCGCTAAGGACCCTAACAACAGGCCAGATTCTTCTTCCGACATAGCCTCATTCANTAGCTGCACCCTGGAGCAACATAGACCAATAGATATACAAAAACTCAGAGATCTGCTTGCAGCTGTTCCCGCACAAATCGAGCGTATCAAAGGCTTTGTGGACACGCCATCAGGCCTACAATTGATCCAGAAAGTGGGTAAGCGCTGCAGCATAGCCCCAGCCGATACTGCGCAGAACTCTGGCCTGGTGTTCATCTATCCCAGGGATGCAGTAAACCCTGCAGAGGTATTGCAAGTGAACTGGAAACCTTGGATGACACTGCGCGGCAAACATCTACACAGCGCTAATCATCCTGGACAGAGCTGAATAACGCGCTATTTATCTACCATGNCCGCGCTGCTCGGCGCCCAAACTTGCAACNCCNCTCCGGTTAGCTATCCAGGGGTTACCTANCCAGATTGTCTATCAATTCAAGNCAAAAGTAGTTTTTCCAATAACTGTCANGCTAAGGNGCTCGATCAACTACCTGCTTATCTGCCAGGCCNTAAATTCCGTGATTTCATGCCTGTCNAGATACACTGTGTAATAGCCTCCTTTGAGCCAGCTTTNATACTGATTGGTTGCAAATGNACTATCAGAACGGCCACTATTGCCGCCTGCTATGACAAAGCGNGCATGCCGGTAGTCTGCCAGATCTACCACCAGACGATANGCCGGACCGTGAAAGACCCGACAAGGCACTTCGCCTGCGCTTGNGTTTCCTGGCCCTCTACCCATATGTACGGCCATAGCCAGGGTAAACGGGCTGCCGCCGATTGGGTCCGGGCCAAGATGCAAGTGAGACCACTGCGACTGTTTATGCAAGCGATGCCAGAATTCAATCTGATGNAAGTCGCCCCAACACCATTTCCGGTAATCAGGACCCAGGCTTTGCCTCAGGCCCAACACCACNGCTTTCATTTTCTCGNAAATTATCTGGCTAAGTATTTTTTTGTGGGCCAACCAGGGGCTGTCCNCTGCCATGAAATGCTTTATATCCAGGCGATTAAANCCAGGCGCAGCCACTGGCAGAGACTTTACTAGGTCATCGCCAAGCACATGGTACATGAAATCCCGAGGCCAGAACCGGTCCAGAAAAGGGTAGAAAAAGCAAGCACCCAGGGAAGTGCTCGCTGCTTTACAATCCCACATGCGCAGCTGCTGGCAGGCCAGTTGCACATCCTCATCCTCGCTTTGTTCTAGCACAGGAAGCAACTGCGCTAAAAGATCAACTGCGCGGGTATCGGTTAAATCCAATTGCATGGCGCAAAAATCTTCAACACTGAATTTATCTTTGGCCAGCAACCCTGAACGGATTCGGTCAGCNCGAGCGCTATGGGCTGGGAAATTATGGATATAAAAATCACCGGTTTCACCCATGGTGTCGTTGTTAGCCGTGAGCATGAACTGCTGCTTTGGNTCGCGTTCTACCACCAAGTCAGCCGCGCGGGACAGCTCAAACCGATATGCGTCATCCCAGCCTGGTAGNGGAACAGAACCGGTTACAGCCTTTCTCANTGGCAGGGTCGCTGCAATATATCGTTGCAGATGACTTGAGCGATCAACGCAGATGATATTGTTCACCAGCGGACAGACATCATCCTCAAACAGCAGTTTACCAAACTGCTCTGCTGAGGATGCCATCGGTAGCAGCGCCANTGCGCCTGCCGANGTAGGTACCCTGGCCAGGGACCATTGCAGNCTGGTTTGATAGACCGGATCGATGGTGNCTGCCATACCCAGTTCCTGCATTAGNGGTTCGAGCAGGACACCATTGCCAGTTTCTGAAACGGTGAAGGACCGATTGCTATGGTTTTTTATTTCTATCTCTTCACGACGATGCTTCAAAGGCAGCCAAGAGCCACTGTAGTAGCTGCTGTCGCCCTTCATTTTCTCAATAAACACATCATAGCTATCGACACAACCGGTGGTCAGGCCCCAGGCAACNTCAGCGGTATAGCCCATCATGAAATAGGGCACGCCNGGGAATGCAGCGCCGAACACCTCCCAGTCACNCGCATGCAGGTGTACATAAAANAACGTGTTCGGGATTGAATGTGGTTGGTGCGGATCTGTTGCCAGCAGGGGNCCACCTGATTGCGACAGGTCGCCGGNTACCGCCCAGTTATTACTGCCTGACAAGTCCGGCACCACGGCATCGGGGTATGCCAGCTGAATCATTCTCGGGTTTAATTTTTGCAGNGGTTCCGATAACAGCTCGATCAACTTTTCGTCCTGATCAGAAAAATGCAGGACGTTGTTACGAAAGTAATCCACACCATGGCGCGCCATAAGTTGGCCTATCACCAGTTTTTCCGTCCAACTCTTATGCTGAAACCANGATGTAAAACGATACCGGGCAGCGACATCCTCCGCTGTGAAATGACGAGGTTCGGCTCCGGCGTGGGCAAATTCANCTGGAATTTCCGTGAGCGAATCAATATAGGCATTCAATCCNTCCAGATAGGCCGACACCACCCAGTCTCCCTTACTGGCCGGCATACCGGTCAATCTGCCGGGAACATTACAGGCTCGCAGCAACGCATCCTGCTGAACAAAGCGCTCGCCNAGCAGAGCAGCGGCCTCTCCATTGGCATAACAGGTACTCAGGTGAATCTGCCATAACCGTTCATAACCAGCCGCATAGCCCATCCCCCGATAGGCATCGGCCTGGGTTGAAGCAAACACATGAGGTATGCCCTGGTCATCCCATACTATTTCAAAGGGTGCATCTGCTGCCGAGATTCTATGTTCCATATTGCACTTTCATTGCACTTTCCTTCCTGGATCCGATTATGCAGGCTTGACACACAAATCACCCGCCAGACCAGCATAGGATAGATAAGGCGNCCAACTCAACAGCTGTAGACTGGATCCATCCACCCCAAGAACTCGATTACACTGATATACTCACAACCTGCCAGAACGGCGGCTGAGAAGCCGGTAACCNGGCTCGCCCATTACAATAGAGTGATGCAATGCTTGAAACAGCCTTATTTGCACCTGTTAAAGAATACCTGGAAAGGCATGGATACGCCGTTAATGCTGAAGTCAAGGACTGTNATATCACTGCAGTACGCGGAACAGAGCTGGTTATTATTGAGCTCAAAACCAGCGCCAGTATGCAACTACTCATTCAGGCTACCGCCCGGCAACGTATTACTGACGCAGTTTACATTGCAGTACCNGCACCACGTTCAAGGAATAAGCACTGGCTGGGAATCCAGCGAGTTGTAAAACAACTGGAACTGGGACTTCTTACCGTCAGCTTCTCGCCCGCCGGTGCCACCGTACAAAAGCTGTTTGACCCGATGCCAGCACAACGACACAAACTAGCCAGGAAACGTAACGCCATCATCACGGAAATTGCCGGTAGGCAAGTTGACGATAATATCGGCGGCAGCCATCAGGCGAAATTACTGACAGCCTATCGCCAAAATGCACTGTTGATTGCGGCGGGGCTCGANCTGCTCGGTGAGTGTTCAGCCAAAAANCTCAAAACCCTTGGCACAGGCGANAAAACGCTTAGCATCCTCGCCAACAATCACTACGGCTGGTTCCAAAGGGTACANCGCGGCATCTACACGCTGACTGAACTTGGCTCTAACGAAATACGAGCGTTTCCTGAACTCTACACAAAAAATAGAACCTTTATTCAGGCCCAAATCACCNAATCCAGTGCATAACCGGCCAGAACCGGCNGATGCNGTGAATNNACAACCTAAATTACATCACTGACCGTTTTGACCTGCTAACCTCATCAAGTATATTCTCATCGGATTCCCAACAACTTCACCAACTGATCATAGAGCAAGGATGCATGGCCCATGCCTCAAAATTTAACGACTTCGATCTGCCAGGATTATGGCATCANCTATCCCATCTTTGGCTTTGCCCATAGCATCAATGCAACTATCGCCATAACCAACGCGGGCGGGCTGGGCGTATTTGGTGGAACCCGATCAACCCCTGAAGAAATTGAACAGGCCATGACCGCCATTCGCGCCGGGGTTGGCGACAAACCTTTTGGCATCGATCTGGTGATGCCACCGGGAATGCCAGAGCAGGATAACAGGGCAGCCATCGAAGCCGAAATTCCCGAACNGCATCGAGAATTCGTCAAGGGCATCCGCGACAAATACCAGGTCCCTGAGGGCAGCGGACCAGGAATGCGTTCACGCTTCGTCCGCTCAAAGGAAATGCTGGATCAGCAACTTGAGGCAGTCATGCAATCCGATGTCGANCTGTTTGCCTGNGGCATAGGCGCACCGCCACGCGCGGTTGACCAGGCGAAGGCNCTGGGCAAGAAAACCTGTGCCCTGGTTGGCAGCCCGCATCACCTGCATAGAGCCCTGCAGACAGGCATAGACCTGATCGTTGCCCAGGGCTATGACGCCGGCGCCCACACCGGCCAGATTGGCACATTCTCCCTCATACCGCAGATTGTTGAAGCTGCCGAAGATTTACCGGTACTGGCGGCCGGTGGGGTCGCTACAGGCCGCCACATCGCTGCATCCCTGATGNTGGGCGCTGTCGGCGTCTGGATTGGAACAGCCTGGCTGACCACCTATGAGCACCAGGACCACATGTCTGCCCTGAACCAGAAAAAACTGCTCGAAGCAGGCCCAGAAGACACCGTGATATCCCGGGCTGACAGCGGCAAGACCTTACGCCAGATCCGCTCCGCCTGGAGTATGGAGTGGGCAGCCGACGACGCTCCAGCACCCTTGAAGATGCCGTTTCAGGATATCCTGGTCGGCGACCTGCTGGGCGCCATTGATGAGCACAACGTAGACGCATTGGTACATTCCCCTGCCGGACAGGGCATTGGCTGGTTTAATGAGGTCAGGTCGGTTACCGATGTGATGCAGGATCTAGTCAATGAAGCAATTCAGACACTGAACTAAAGCCATTCCTGCCAGACAATGGCGTCGCNGCGCAAACCTGNAGGNATCAAAGCTTGCCCAGGGCGNCGGGTGGGCTACCTCCTACTTNATCTTGCNGGCAGCAACTGGAAAGCTATCGAAGCGATAGACCACCAAGGATTCTGCTTTTGGATTGATGAATAAGGTNGCAAGNATCTGCCTGCCATCAATGGCCCAGTACCGGTGACCGTGATTATTAAGGGTNACNGTCACCTGGTTGACGCCACCAAAAAACAGCGCCAACGGTAAATGCACTCGAGTACCATAGAGTCTTTGCAGTTTCTGNCCATTAATATACAGGTGGCCATGGCCAAGCATAAAGCCNGAATCTGCATCGCGGGCTAACCCGGTCAACTCTGCCAGGGATTTAGCCACAGGTGGNGCACCTAAAGTAAAATTCTCGNTAAGCACCTGNAGATTAAAACCATCAATTGCGTCCCTGGACAACTTGAGACTAAGGCCAGGAAGCGGTGCCCGGGCAGGTACCTCAATGGGCAGATGAGCATGATCAGGATACAGCGCCGTTGCCGCTGAGACCGACCAGCAGGAACCCGTTAATACAAGACAACTCATTAACAGCAATAGGCCCAGCCGAATCGCCGCTGGTTTCATTTTCTGCTTCAATCTGGCTTCCATACTGCACCCTGGGCTATCAACGAGCCCGGCTTAAGGCGGTGGTCCTGGAGGTGGCCCGCCGCCGGCACCGCCACAGGAGGCCATGGCGTTATCTGGAAGGTCACCATAGAACTCAGGACCAATAGTAAACGGGAACCTCGGCACTAANTTGTCTTCTTCGGCTAGCAACGTGATATGGTAATGATAGCCGCGNCCATCATTATTGTCATGACCNTTATGCTCATCGAGCCTGGCGCTCAGACCTGCCTGATCACCCGAATAATAGTAATCCTCCAAGTAATAACCATCTGCGGCGGCGAGATTATTGCCAGACAAGGTTGTGACCGTTGCACCGATATCGGGGCCTTGTGTCACTGTACTTACGCCCTGGGTGAGGTCATAAACATCATTTAAAACGCAGCTACGCTGCCCTGGGGTAGCACAGCCACCCAGCCCACTTGCTGCCCCATAATCACGCGTGTTCCAGCCGCTGACAGCCAATACACCGGCGCTCTCAAACGGCCCGTAAAGGGCATAGCCATCCGCTGCAAAACCATATATAGGGGAATGGCCATCGCCTTCATCGGCTACCAGATTCGCCAGACAACTGGTATAGAAATGATGGTGGTAATCACCACTGGGAGGCGCGTGCCCGCCGCAGATATCCACGTCATATTGTTCTGCAATGGGTGCCAGGTTATACCAAACCCCATTTCCATAGGCTTGACCGTCACCCCAGTTATATATACTGGTACCGTTAACCATTAACCCGATAGCTCCCAGTCCGGTCTCACAGCTAGTAGAAGTTGGTACGGGTTCAACCGCAAGGTATTCCTGTTTGTTTTGGTCAGTCGGACAGGCAGGCCCTGGTGGCCAGTAACCGTCACCCCCCGTTGAAAGACAGTTGGCCGTGCTACTCCGGTAACCAATATCCTCACCGAATTCCACTGTGGAACCTAATACTGCTGAGGTGGCCGCGGCTACAAAATCATTACCCAGACGCGGCCTGCTATTTAATTCATCAATGATTTCCTGGGTTATCCCCACATCGTAATTAGGAATCCCACTAGCCTCAACATAGGCATAATCCCTTGAAGCCACGGTTTCCGGGTTAACCAATTGAACATCCTCCAGCACACCAAGGCTACTATTGGCGGATTCAAAAATTTTGGTTGACCGATCAGAGGTATTAATAATCCATCGACTGAAAATTTCAGCAACAGAGGGGTTGACCGTGATAACAAGGGTATCAACAACCGCACTGTTGACCCCATCATCCACGGAAACCTGGAAAACCAGGTCCTCAGCAGCTGTTACCTGTGGTGCCGTAAATCCGGTACTGGCGGTAGAAGTATAGGATAACGTCACCGCCGTTCCTGAAATCTGGCTCCAGGTAATGACGGGCGTTCCTTCGTCGTAAACATTGGCAACCAGCAAAACCAGGTCATTTTCTACAACGGCTTGATCCTCGCCAGCAGAGACTTCAGGGGGATTATTTGAGGCAACATCGTCTGGGGTAATTTCATCTAGGTAAAGTTTTATATCATCCGTGTCCGTTCGAGAGGCATCAGCGGCTAGGGCTCCCTCCGTTAAGGCGGTTCCACTGAAACCAAACAGATGCCTCATAATGATCAGGCCATCGGTAAGCGCGGCGGTTTCACCGTTTGCATCTATATCCAAGGTGATAACCAAATCATCAATTTTTTCAGCAATCTGGACCGGATCAGTCAGGGTTGCATTCTCACCAGTCGCTCCCTGGACTAGGGATTCTCCACTGAAACCGAACAACCTTCTGATAATTAGCAGGCCATCGGTCAGCGCCGATGCCGTTCCATCACCATCAATATCGAGGGTTTCAGTTGACCCGGCGCTGGCCCCAGTCACAACCATGGCGGACTGCGTCCGCTGCTCTGTGTTTACCGTCGCGGCATCAATTGACAGCACCGTCAACTGCCCCTGGATAGTCGAAGGCGCGGCTTCACTAAAGCCAGGCACGCCATTGAATGTCGTGCCGACATCCGGGCCAATCGACGCCACCTCCTGGTGTGCCGTTAATGCGGTGGACTCGCGATCACTTCTAGGAAGGATAACAGCTTCTTCCCCAGCCTCTGACCTTTCCCAGTCGAAGCCGCGGGCCCTGCCGGGGCGTCTCATAGCATCTACCCTTTGCGGCGTTGTCAAAGACGGCCCCAGGTTGCTGCTGACCGACCTGTCAGGGAAAATCAGCGTATCAACTTCCAGATCAGCTTTCTCAGCCGCAGCGCTCTCAGCCGCAGCGCTCTCAGCCACAGCGCTGTCTGCTAACGGCAGTTGGGTTAGTAACAGGACAACTACAATTATTGACGGGTTCCGTGTAGACCTTG
>NZUN01000088.1 GCA_002697205.1 Gammaproteobacteria bacterium | reverse complement strand
AACGAAAACTATATTAATCGCCCTGATATTGCAGAGGCAAAGATTCACGGAACCAGTTCTGCAAGGCATTCAAGCCCTGATCAAGGAAGTGTTGTGCTCTCCATCGCCTAGGCGGGTCAATGTTGACGGGCAAAGTCTCGGTTACGCGCTGTTATTAGAAACGGTGGAGGCTCGCAGTTCCTGGACAGAGATGGTGCTTAACAGATTATGCTATTTCTTCTTTATTGCATTTCTGCTGTATTCACTAGCCACCTATTTACTAATCACTTACTTTTTCCGAGCCATTAACAGATCGACAAACTATGCACGGCGACTTTCACGAGGAAACTACGTCGAGCGATTGCCGGCGAAGGGGCAGGACGACATTGCCATCCTGGAAGGGGCTCTAAACGATCTGGCCTTCAACACAGAACAAACGGTTAGTGGCCTGGACTAGAATGTCAAAAAACTATCCGGTATGCTAGAGGCTTTAAATGAAGGTGTTGTCGCCATAGATGCAAACCAACAGATTATTCATATCAACTCTTCAGCACTGACGTTATTTTCTCTTGAAGAAAGCCCTATCGGTAAAAATCTATTCGATATAGATTCTTTGATGCAAATCTGGCCTTTCGCAAATCCCGAACTGAACCGCCGGGATGATCCTGCAAGCACTATCGAAATTCATGGCCGGATCCTTGAAATAAGCGCAAGCCGGATAATGGTAGATTATAACCCTGATAAATTACTGATCTCCATCCAGGATGTTACCGAGCGGACAATATCCGCATTGACTTCGTTGCAAATGCTTCCCACGAACTCAAAACACCCATTACCGCTCTCCAGGGAATGATCGAAACAATCATCAACTCACCCAAAATGTTAAAAAAACTCGCGATGAATTCTTGCTTAAAATGTCCAGCCAAGCAAATAGTCTGAGTACAACAGTGAGCCAACTCCTGCAATTGACCCGATTACAGAAAGGACTGGATTCCGAGCAGGACCCTGGCCTGGTCGACCTTAATCTGCTGGTAGAACAGACGATTTCAGATCAGGAAGATTTTGCATCTTCCAAAAACATCATCATTAAACTGCAGAAACAAAGCAAACCTGTTTACGTAACCGGGGATAGTGTATCTCTGCAACCGGTTTTTCATAATCTGATTGAAAATGGGATTATATACTCGAAACCCGATACTACCGTCCGGGTCAGCATCTCAGTCAAAGCAGATCAATGCTTTGTTACTGTAGAAGACCAGGGCTTAGGTATCCCTAAAGCAGAGCAACAGAGAATTTTCGAGCGATTCTACCGATTAGACACCGGGCGCTCATTGAACAAGGCAGGGACGGGGCTGGGTCTTTCTATAGTCAGGGCAGCCATTCAAGCTCACAAAGGTAAGATCACTGTGAAGAGTACTGTCAACAAAGGATCTGTATTTAAAGTAAGTTTACCACTCCGCTCAGCAGTGCCAAAACGGACCCGATAAATCATTCTTCCATAGATCCATAGGGGCATACTAACTCCGCCGTATCCTAGGAACGCCCCGGTCAGACCCACAACCCTGGTATTCACCACTTCGTTACAGCGACCCACAAGCAGCGAAATTTCAACCACTCATGCAAGCAAATCATGGTCTAAAAGCGAAAAAATAACGGCATAAGGCTAAAATGAATTTACCGCCGGACACCAGAATCATTGCACATTGCTGTTATCAGGATTAAATTACCCACCTATGCAAAAACTATCACCTGAGGAAATCCAGCAGGTTACCCAGAAGAGCGATGTCAGGGCAGGCCTGACCTTAGCCTCTGACTGGCTGCTAATTGCCGGGGCTTTCATGTTGGCGGCCCGCTTTCCTTCTGTATGGTCGATTCTCGTTGCTGCCTTTATAATCGGTGCCCGGCAACTTGCGTTGGGTATCATTGTGCACGAGGCCGGTCACCAGTCTTTTTTTCAGCATAAATCAACAAACAATTTCGTCGCAAGCTGGCTGTCAGGATATTGGATCTTTTCCAGTAAAAATAACTATATGAAAGGGCATATAAAACATCACCAGCTTGCCGGCACTGCTGACGACCCTGACCTCAAGAATTATCATTCTTACCCTGTTACACGAGAGAGTTTCCGACGGAAAATTGTCCGGGACCTGACCGGTCAAACAGGCTGGCGAAGGCTCAAATCCATAGGACGTTCGATCAGAAATTACTGCAGGCTTGATCATGATTCTCAGAGTGCTGTCAGAGGGGGCTTAATAGTTAACCTAGGCCTATTGGGCTTGTTTGTTTCCCTGAATGTTACCTGGCTTATACTCATCTGGATCGGCGCATTCGCAACCACCCACATGTTATGTACCAGGCTAAGACAGGTGGCTGAACATGCTGCCGTACCTGATTTATACAGCAAAGATGCAAGATTAAATACCAGAACCCTGAAAACACATTGGTGGGAACGACTGCTCATAACCCCTCACCAGATCAGTTTCCACATGGAACATCATTTAATGCCGAGTGTTCCCCTGTATCGGTTACCTTTGCTGCATCGTTTGCTTGCCGCTAAGGGTTACTATGAAAACATCTCTTTTACCCAAGGCTATATCCCGTTATACAAACAAGTGACCCAGTGAGGGGAAAAACTTGCGGTTAATATCCACTCGCTAACAGCAAAGAAGCAGATCTGACTAGGCGCTACTGCTTTGCAGAGCCGTATCTTCCATTGGTATCAGCTTAATTCTGGCGCTCAGGATAGGCAACCAGCAACTAGCCACTTTCACTGATCGTTAAACACCTCAACAGATGCTGCGCCGGGCTAACTGAGTGCCACAACTAGGGAGTGGATTCTGCCAGTTTAAATTCCGAATGCAGTGCCCGGGCGGCCAACTCAAGATACTTTTCGTCAATTACAACTGATATAGCTATTTCGGAAGTTGAAATCATCTGGATATTGATCGATTCGGCTGCCAGAACTTCAAACATTTTACTGGCCACACCTGCATGCGAGCGCATACCCACACCAACAATTGACAGCTTGGCAATACTGCTATCACCGGTCACCTCGCGAGCGCCCATGGTAGCCGCTACTTGTTCTAGAATATTCGCAGCTTCGTCATAATCTTTTCGAGAAAGGGTAAAAGTGAAATCAGTGCTGAGGTCGGCTGATACATTCTGCACAATCATATCCACTTCAATATTTGCAGCACTGATCGGCCCCAATATGGTTGATGCAATACCCGGTAGGTCGGGAACACCAAGGAGTGTTAACTTTGCTTCGTTTTTGGTGAAAGCGATACCTGAAATCAATGGTGCTTCCATAGTGAGATCTTCCTCCCTTGTGATGAGCGTTCCCGGGGCATCATTAAAACTGGAAAGTACTCTTAAAGGTACCTGAGACTTACCCGCCATTTCTACAGCTCGGGTATGCAGTACTTTCGATCCCAGACTGGCCAACTCTAGCATTTCTTCGAAGCTAATCTGTTCAAGACACCGAGCCGATTCAACAATCCTAGGATCCGTCGTAAACACNCCTTCCACATCTGTGTAAATTCGACACTCGCTTGCATCCAGCCGCGCCGCCAGCGCAACCGCTGTAGTGTCNGATCCGCCCCTGCCTAAAGTCGTTATGGTACCGNCTTCATCGATCCCCTGAAACCCAGCAATNACAGGNACTACCCCCTTGGCNAATTCTACCTGCAATTTATCTGCATCCACCTCCAGTATTCTGGATCGGTTTGGCACAGCATCNGTTCTNATGGCAACCTGCCCGCCAGTAAATGATTTGGCAGCAATACCATTTTTCANCAGNACCATTGCAACAAGGGCTATGCTGACCTGTTCGCCAGTGGATAGNAGAACATCAAGTTCCCGCCNTGTATCAAGCGCTTGATCTTGCACTTCTTCGGCCAGTGAAACCAATCTATCCGTTTCATCTCCCATGGCAGAAACNACTACCAGAACTTCATTTCCAGCCTGCTTTTCCTGACNCACCCTGGCAGCCACATTCTCCATGTGTTTGATAGAGGCAACCGATGTGCCTCCAAACTTCATGACCAGAAGAGCCATAGTAATTNCCTAACTATTTAACNATGAATCATAGTGCCTNATATCNAGGGGNTCNGNTACTGCGCTTACTGCAGTAGCCGCCCCCTTAAGTAAGTCTCAATGCTGGCCAAGGCNGCCGGTAATGCGTCCACATCGGAGCCACCAGCCCTGGCCATATCNGCACGCCCGCCACCTTTACCGCCTANCTGGGAGGCCACGTGGTTGACCAGCTCGCCTGCATGTACGCGATCTGTCAGGTCCTTTGTCACCCCGGCAATNAAAGACACTTTTGCTTCATCGGCCAAACCAAGGACGACGACACCACTGCCTAGCTTATTTTTCAGACGATCAAGCGCATCAGGTAAAGATTTAGGGTCAGTCCCAGTTAGCTGTTTAACCAGCAGANGCACATCACCAATTGACAGGACCGATGCCAACANATCCTGACCTTCTCCGCTGGCTATCTTTGCGTTCAACTGGCTGACCTGTTTCTCTAACNTTCGATTATCATCCATTANCNCTTTAAGCCTGTCGACGTAACCGCTACGTTCAACTTTTAGTACACGGCCAATAGCACCGACCGCATCATCGAGTTCCTGTATATCCTGCATAGCCATTTCGCCAGTGACTGCTTCTATACGACGCACACCCGATGCCACTCCCTGCTCTGATAAAATCCTGAACAAACCAATGTCACCGGTTCGATCAGCATGGGTGCCACCNCACAATTCTGCTGAAAAACCATCACCCATGGTCANTACTCTAACTTCTTCTGAATATTTTTCCCCGAATAACGCCANGGCACCAGCGCTTTTTGCATCCTCTATCTTCATGATGTCAGTGGTGATAACGGAATTGTTCCTNATTTGGTTATTTACCAGCGTTTCGATGCGTCNTATTTCTGCAGCCGTTACTGCTTCAAAATGGGAAAAATCAAATCTCAGCCTCTCCGGCTGAACTCGAGAGCCCCGCTGATTCACATGGGTTCCAAGTATCGAACGCAGTGCAGCATGCAACAGATGAGTCGCAGAATGATTCAAAGCGGTGGCTTGTCTGGCATCACTCGAAACTTCTGCATCCACGNTATCGCTAACTCGAAGTTCTCCAGAGAGCACCTTAATCCGATGAACATGNGCACTCCCAAGCNTGACAGTATCTTGCACNTCAACTAACAGATCCGTTGCATTGAGNACACCCCAATCACCGACCTGCCCACCACTTTCAGCATAAAAAGGCGANTGCTCTAATACTGCCAGTGCCTGCTCGCCAGGNCCTACTGTTTNCACCTCAGATCCATTTGCTATCAATGCNAGCACCTGACTATGAGCCGTTAAGGTATCGTAGCCGACGAACTGCGTTTCAAAATCAAGAGANAATTCAGCCTCTNCATCGCTAGTAAACTTACTGGCTGCTCTAGCCCTGCTACGCTGCTGTTGCATCGCTTCATCAAATNCATCCATATCAAGGCTCAGGCCTCTTTCCCTGGCTATATCACCCGTTAAATCGGTGGGGAACCCAAAGGTATCATATAGCTTAAAAATCACCGCACCAGGTATGACCTGACCGTCGAGTNATGCTATAGCGTCGTCCAGAATCTTNATGCCCTGATCCAGTGTCAGTTCAAACTGCTGTTCCTCTTTGAGTAAAATACGTTCAATCTGGTCTGCCGTCTGCACAAGCAATGGGTAGGCGTCACCCATTACTGTACAGAGTGTTGCCACCAGTTTATGAAAAAATGGTTCATTAGAATCAAGTTTATGACCATGGCGCAAGGCTCTNCGGATGATCCTTCTCATGACATACCCTCTACCCTCGTTCGATGGCAATACGCCATCAGCAATAAGGAAACACGCGGATCTTAAATGGTCNGCTATAACTTTAAGCGATGGGTCGTTCATGTCAGCAGAGCCCAGCAGTTCAGCAGTTTCCTTCAGTAGAGGTTGGAATAAATCAGTGTCATAATTATTATGAGCATGCTGCAGGACAGCAGCAACTCTTTCTAAGCCCATCCCCGTATCCACACAAGGACGAGGCAAGGGCATAAGGTTTCCTGCTGAATCACGTTCGTACTGCGTAAAAACCAGGTTCCAGATTTCCACATAGCGATCGAGATCGCCGTGCTCAGATCCCGGTGGACCTCCAGGCACCTCTTCACCATGATCATAAAATATCTCAGAACAGGGACCACAGGGCCCTGTGTCCCCCATCATCCAAAAATTATCCTCATCGCCTAATCGGGTAATTCTGTCGGGGTCAAAACCAATGTTTTCAATCCAGATTCTCTCTGCTTCATCATCGCTGTCATGGATCGTTACCCACAGTCTCTCTGGCGGAATAGCGATCACCTCTGTCAGAAAGTCCCAGGCAAAACGGATGGCCTCTTCCTTGAAATAATCACCAAAACTGAAATTTCCCAGCATTTCAAAAAAAGTATGGTGCCTGGCGGTGTAGCCTACATTATCCAGATCATTGTGTTTGCCACCGGCTCGAATGCATCGCTGACAACTGGCGGCTCGTGTGTAACCGCGGTTTTCCTTCATGGCAAAAGCCTCTTTAAACTGAACCATACCTGAGTTGGTAAACAACAAGGTTGGATCGTTATCCGGCACAAGCGAAGCCGAGTCCACTATCTGGTGGCCTTGCTGGCTAAAGTAATTTAAGAACGCTTTTCTTATTTCGGGGCTATTCATATCACTGACTCCGTCTCCCACAAATCCGGGAACGATACAGGAATTCACTGAATATCTAAATGGCGAAACTGCTCGTTACACGATTATACGGCAGGCATAATACTATAGTATCGCTGAAATTATCGTATAGTTCGTCAAGGCATGACTTATTAGCCTAACGGCAATAAGCGGTGCAGCAATCGTAACCGGGCTTCCATCAATAGCATCATGATGAACCCAGAATACGCTAAATATCAATCTTACAGCTTTAGCATCTCACAGCATCAGGCTGAAAATCCCTCAAAAGCAACCGCAGAAATTACAGCACCTCGGATATCTGCTCAAAGGTAAACCCTCTCTGCTGCAGAAACCGTGACCGCCTGCCTCTCTCCCTGGCATCAAAGGCCTTGCCTCCCTGTGCAGCATCGCCAAATCGTTTCTCCAGTACACTAGCGGCAAGCTCAGTCCATTCTACGTGAGCGTGTGCAATGGCACAGCTGATAATTTCCGGACTCACTTCTCGCTGTTGCAGTTCCTTGCGAACCTTCAGCGGACCGTGCCCTTTTCCTATTCTAGAATTCACAAATGCTTCAGCAAGCCTGACATCGCTCTGCAGGCCCTCTTGTGTCAGCCGTTGGACTCCAATTTCCACGAGTTCACTAGCATCTCTGAAACGAGCGTTAAGTTTTCGCCGCAACTCTCCTGCCGCATGCTCCCGACGCGCCAGCAAATCCATAGCTGCCCGTCTGACATCGGCGGCCGATATCGAGCTAGTAGAGCCTGATTCGTTCATAGACCGACCTGACAATCGCCTATTGACCACCGCTTATCGGTGTCACGTTGTCTTCTTCTGAATCGCTATCGGCATCACCATTATCCGCACTGGAATCCAGTAATTGCGTACGAATGAGGTTTTCAATTTCGCTGGCCATCGCTGTATTTTCCTGTAGGAATTCACAGGCATTTTTCTTCCCTTGGCCTATTCGGTCACCCTTATAGCTATACCATGCACCGGCCTTATCGACCAATCCTAGTTGGACCCCTAGATCAATGACCTCGCCTAAACGGTAGATACCCTTACCGTACATGATTTGAAACTCAGTCTGCTTAAATGGGGGGGCTACCTTGTTTTTAATCACCTTAACCCTGGTTTCATTACCGACTATTTCATCACCTTCCTTAATAGCTCCTATGCGGCGAATATCGAGCCGGACTGAAGAATAAAACTTAAGCGCATTGCCGCCTGTTGTGGTTTCAGGGCTACCAAACATCACCCCAATCTTCATTCGGATCTGGTTAATAAATACAACCAGCGTATTAGAATTTTTGATATTACCTGCCATTTTCCTCAATGCCTGGCTCATTAATCTGGCTTGCAGACCTACATGATGATCGCCCATATCGCCTTCAATTTCGGCTTTGGGCGTGAGCGCTGCAACGGAGTCGATAATAACAACATCAACGGCACCGGAACGGACAATCATGTCGCAAATTTCCAGCGCCTGCTCACCCGTATCTGGCTGGGATACCAGCAGATCGTCAATATTGACTCCCAAATTCTGTGCGTAGAGCGGATCCAGCGCATGCTCAGCATCAATAAACGCACAGGTACCGCCAATCTTCTGGCATTCAGCAATGACCTGTAAGGTCAGTGTGGTTTTTCCTGATGACTCTGGNCCATANATTTCGACAATCCGCCCTCTAGGCAGACCTCCAATCCCGAGTGCCACATCCAGGCCAAGTGACCCGGTGGAGATCGAGGGAATCTTTTCCTGTGGTGAATCACCCAAGCGCATCATTGCACCTTTACCAAACTGGCGTTCAATCTGCGATAGTGCCGCTGATAATGCTTTTTCCTTATTATCGTCTTTAGTCATATCCATAATACTCTCCGTATTGCTATTCCAATCAAAGGACTCGCCTCAGTCCTTAGCTGTTAAATGTAAACTGTCAAATACAAGCTNTTAAATATTCCACTCAATCCCTGCTCGGGNAAGCAACTCAATTCACCCAAGAACCGCGTTTTANCCATCTAACCGTAAATCCCAGTTGCTCNGCNGTGCTCTGTATTTTTATCACCTGCTTTTTATCACCTGCTTTTTATCACCTGCTTTTTATCACCTGCTTTAATTACGTGCTTTAATTACGTGCTTTGGATAGCCTAGCTTAAACATATATGCTTTTGCCCACCCTAAGCTTTTGCTGATGAAGGGCTGCGATTTTTGCCCCAATCCAGCGTTTTTATACGAGCCGTCCTGTGTTTACGCTGAGAACCATTTTAACCCATATACTGGTTATACGTACAGTATTATTTNAANCAATTTAAAAATGCCATTACCGGCCGATTTATAGCTCCTGGNAAGCTTGTTTGACAACGTTCGGGATCAATCAGCTATGACGGGTTAACCACTTTAGCCTGATAGTGGGTGAAGTCTTGGTTTGGCTTTGTTAACCTCAGGNTATTATTCGTAAAAGGTTTCNGCTGCAATTGAGCACTCCTGCCCATACACCCATGATGCAACAATTCCTCGGCATCAAGGCGCAGCACCCCGATGCTCTCCTGTTTTATAGAATGGGCGATTTTTACGAGCTATTCTATGAAGATGCAAAAAAAGCAGCTCAAATACTGGATATCACCCTAACCTCTCGAGGCCACTCTGCAGGGGAGGCCATCCCCATGTGTGGAGTACCCTATCATGCCGCCGATTCTTATCTGGCAAAACTGGTAAAAGAAGGTGTGTCGGTGGCTATCTGTGAACAATTCGGCGAACCCGGCAAAAGCAAAGGCCCGGTTGAGCGTAAGGTGGTGCGNATCGTTACGCCTGGCACCCTGACTGAAGATACCTTGCTTGATGCGCACAGCGAAAGTTTAATTGCTGCNCTTTTAACTGAAGCAGAAATCTGGGGGATCGCCACNCTTGANCTGAGCAGTGGCCGTTTTGAACTGTTTGAGTCAGCTGACCGTGACGCCATCCTCAGTGAACTGACCCGACTGTCACCNGCAGAGATNCTCGTTGCTGACACTGACACTAACCCTGATTTCGTGGCAAATCATCCGGGTCTGCGCAAACAACCCATCTGGGACTTTGACCTGGNCATGGCGACAGAAAACCTATGCCNCCAATTTGGAACCCNAGATTTATCCGGGTTCGATTGTAGCCGGGATTGCCAGGCCATCAGGGCAGCGGGTTGCCTACTGAGCTATGTTAGGGAAACCCAGAGACGAGACCTTCCCCATATCGAATCACTGCAGCGAATCCGTCACGAAGACACTGTTCTAATGGACCCNGCTTCTCGAAGGAACCTGGAACTCATTGTCAACCTGCAGGGCCAAAGAGAGCACACTTTACTNTCCGTTCTTGACAGAACCCAGACACCCATGGGCAGCAGATTATTAGCAAGATGGTTGACTCAGCCCATTAGGGATCAAGNGGTTCTAAACAATCGCCTTGATGCGATCGACTTTTTATCCCGGTACTATCGACACGAACCCCTGCAATCAGTCCTTGCTCCTATTGGTGACCTGGAAAGAATCGTAGCCCGAATTGCTCTGCAATCTGCCCGACCNAGAGACCTGATCAAATTGAGGACGGGGCTGACTGCGCTTCCTGATATTGAAGACCTGCTCAACGCAACCCAGAGCAGTCTGCTGGAAGNCATAAGAATCNACNGTANTGCCAGACCCGATCTAGCAAATCTNCTCCTTCACGCTATCANTGATAACCCGCCCATGGTNATNAGGGAGGGTGGCGTTATCAAAGAAGGCTATGATCCTGAACTGGATGAACTTCGCAGNATGAGTGAAAACGCGGCAGAATTCCTGGTTAAACTGGAACAGGATGAAAAAGCTAAAACCGGTTTNTCTTCTCTTAAAGTCGGCTTCAACAGAGTGCATGGCTACTTTATNGAGATCAGCAAAATGCAGGCAGAAGCTGCACCGATTAATTATATTCGACGNCANACGCTGAAAAATGTCGAGCGGTTCATCACCCCCGAACTAAAAACTTTTGAAGATAAAGCCCTGAGCAGCAAGAGCAGAGCCCTGGCCAGGGAAAAGGGTTTGTACGACGAATTGATAAACAGGCTTCTTGACCATCTTTCNAGCCTGAAGAAACTTGCTGAATCACTGGCACAACTTGATGTTTTATGCAGCCATGCAGAACGCACCCTTACGCTAAAGCTCAATAGACCAGAGTTACATGGCGAAGCAAGTATCGAGATACAGGCAGGCCGCCATCTGGTCGTTGAAAACATGCTCGAAACCCCTTTTATCGCCAATGANGTGCAATTAGATGATAAAACCCGGCAACTGATCATTACTGGNCCCAACATGGGAGGGAAATCCACTTTTATGCGACAGTCCGCGATTATTGCACTGCTGGCACATACAGGCTGTTTTGTACCTGCCGAGTCAGCCAGAATCGGTGACCTGGATCGCATATTCACACGCATCGGCTCGTCCGATGATCTGGCCAGCGGTCGTTCCACGTTTATGGTCGAGATGACCGAAACAGCCGTCATTCTCAATAATGCAACTCNGCGAAGTCTGGTGCTACTGGACGAAATTGGCCGGGGAACGTCCACTTTTGATGGTTTGTCTCTGGCCTGGGCAACGGCCGAATTTATCGCCCACAAACTCCGGNCCATGACCCTGTTCGCCACCCACTATTTTGAACTAACCGCCTTACCGGACTTNCTACCGGGTACCTGCAATGTCCACATGACCGCCAAAGAGCATGCGGATCGAATTATTTTCCTGTATGCGGTCCAACCNGGACCCGCCAGTCAAAGTTACGGCATTCAAGTCGCCAGACTGGCGGGAATTCCNGCAAAAGTAATCCGGGCAGCCNGGGACAAACTCGCACNACTAGAACGCAATGAAATCAGCAGCGAAATGGCTGTTGTCCACGAAAAAGGAGACCCCCTTCAATCAGACCTTTTTCTAGAAGAGCATCCAGCATGGAGCCAGGTAATCGCTACCCTGAAGAAAACAGAACTGGATGAACTCACGCCAAAAGCCGCCCTTGACCTTNTCTACTCGTTACAGCAAAGCATCCTGAAAGGATAAGTTGTAAGCCACAGAAAAGCTGCTAAAATGCGGACTTCTGACAAATATGAATGCCTCGGTACAACTCCATTAGAAATAATCGTGTACTCGGCTAANCACCATTTTTAAACACGAGAAGAGGGACAGCAGCAATGACNTTTGTAGTAAGCGATTCATGCATTAAATGTAAACATACCGACTGTGTTGAAGTTTGTCCGGTGGACTGCTTCTATGAAGGCCCNAACTTCCTGGTTATCCATCCTGATGAGTGTATTGATTGCGCCCTGTGTGAGCCGGAATGTCCCGTTGATGCTATTTTTTCTGAAGATGAATTGCCAGANAACGAGATGGAATTTCTCGAAATCAATGCTGANNTATGTGAGGTCTGGCCCAACATTACCGAAAAGAAAGANCCTCTGGATGANGCCGAGGACTGGGAGGAAGTCACCGGTAAAATTGANCATCTGGAACGCTGAGCTGACTTCTAAAACCNTAGCTNCCGCGTGAAAGCTGCTTACCACAGGCAACCCATAAGNCACCGTTATTTACNGGTTCAGAGCAGGTANGNATTNTGCTACTTNGGTAGATGTTTCCCTGGNTCTTCTGGTTTGCCATCCCGACGAATCTCGAAATGCAGCATCTCTACATCTGNTGCCGTNANCCCGACTTCTGATATGACCTGGCCCCGGGAAACCTGATCATNCTCNGCCACTCTCAATTTTTGATTATTACCGTACGCACTTAGAAAATGTTCATCATGTTTTATAATNACTAATTTACCATAACCTCTTAGATTACCCCCNGCATAAACAACTTTACCGGGTGCTGACGCGTGNACGGCCGTNCCGGANTTGCTCTNAATATCAATACCTTTATTCACTTTTCCGGTCANCGAGAACGGCTTGATGATTTTTCCGCGAACAGGCCATTGCCAGTCAAACTGGCTGGCAACAAAAGTTTTTGTCGGAGCAGCTTTAGGCTTACTCTTGTANACCAGNCCTTGATTCCTTTTTGAGGTTCGTGCTTTCGAGACAGCCCTGCTCTTGCCTGTGGATTGAGANCCTGACTGCTGCCGACTAAGCCAGACTCGCTGGCCGACATAAATGGTATAAGGCTTTGATATGCCATTCANCTTGGCTATATCGTGGTAATCCTGACCGTATCTCCAGGCAATTGAATACAAGGTGTCACCATGCCTCACCTGATGGNATTTCCCCCTCTCGCCGATTTGACTAACCGGCACACGCACCGGTTGGCTATCGCAAGCCACTAGAATCAGTAGNATCACAACGCTATATAGNAGATTGATGCCNGGCAATCTANAATNAGTCATGTTCAATTTCTGGCAGGCGGTTCAACAGGATGNCCAAAACAAAACCAAATAGCCCAAACAACAGTGCTGTCATGATCATTGGATTTACCCCTCCCAGAATTTCATAAGTGTGCGGCATAACAGGTTCTTGCACCAGTGGTATCGATGAACCATCGTCTCTCAGCTGGTAAGCGCTAATGCGCTGCCACGGCCACAATCTATATAAAGAGCCAAGCATCAACCCGACTAGCCCGGATAATAACTCCGGACGGGCTTTNTGAAACAGGNCAGTAAGAAACTGGGAAAATAGTACCAGGCCCAGAACAGNCGCCCAGAGCTATTGGAAGCAATACAGAAAANGTCAGCAGACTAACTCCTTCCAACACTGTCGCATACAGCCCCAGCAGGAGCAGCATGAAGCTGCCCGATATACCCGGTAAAAGCCAGGCNANAATACTAACCACACCCGCAACAAAATATTTAAAAGCAGAGGCTTCAATTTCACCGGCCTGCAACAGTGTCAGGGCATGACCGCACATCAATCCGCTACACANGCAAATAAGATAAAACCNGTTANGCTTCCCCACTTGTTTTAACANAACTAAGGCTGAACCGAGCACTATACCGAAAAACANTGACCCGATAGCAAAGGGAAATTCCGACAAANCCCGCCTGAACAGTTCTGCGACCGTCGTCAGTGACAGGACCATTGTTGAAAATAATACCAACAGAAAACCTGCATCTGCTTCTTGCCAGGCCTTTCTATCACTCGAGCNCAGCATCCGCCACAGTTTTCCAGGTGTAAGTTGTCCCAGAGCCCTTAACANCCTTTCATAATATCCTGAGATGAANGCGATGGTGCCACCAGAAACACCCGGCACACTCTCTGCTGCACCNATAAGAAAACCAAGTAAAGCAACCTGGAACCATTGCCTAACCGACTTCAACGCTTACCTCCTAGGAGAGGGACAAAGCGCACCTTCTCCAATACCTCAGTCCTGANCCCGTTTTCTTCACGCTGTATCAGCGTCAATTCCTGGTTTCCNGGGGTGCCTACAGGTACCATCATACAACCNCCGGGACTGAGCTGAGCAACCAGCTCCTGCGGAACCACTCGCGGTGATGCCGTGACCATGATGGCATCAAAAGGNTGTTTTTCCGGCCAACCTAACTGACCATCATCATATTTATANCGGATCTGGCTCAAGCCCAGCAATCTGAACCTGCTGATTGCCTTTTCCAATAAGCCGGATATTCTTTCTACGGTCGAGACCTCATCAATCAACTGAGCCAGAATNACCGTCTGATAGCCTGAGCCTGTACCAATCTCCAGTACNTTCTTCGGTCGACCCAAAGACAGGATTGCCTGAGTCATTCTGGCAACAATATAAGGCTGTGATAGGGTNTGGCTNTAACCAATGGGCANCGCTGTATCTTCNTATGCCCGGTGCGCAAGCGCCTCGTCTACAAACAGATGTCTGGGCGTCGANGCCATCACGTCGAGNATGCCCTCATTGCTGATACCTTGGTCTCTTAATCTGTCGGTCAGTCGATTACGCGTCCGCTGGGATGTCATTCCAACCCCGGACAGATCTATTTTAGCANCCACTGCCCGACNCCCCGTCNNGTACCAGTTCCCTTAAGACACTGGTTGCATAAGCACCNGGTGGCAGAACAAACCTGATTTGCCAATCTCGTCCGAGANAGTCCCAGCTCATTTCTCGCAGCACCAGCTTNTAGTTTCTCAAGCCAGACCNGANGCGAAAGCCCCTCAAGCCGGCAACCCAGTGCGCGCAATATTCAGGTAAATCCAACTCACCTGTCTGCGGATCTCTGGAAAGNCCAAACAGGACGCCCTGCTGTTCATCGCCTATGGATCGCCAGCCTTGCTCTGCTATCTGCCTGGACAAATTCACATTAAACAGATACGACCGAGCTGCAGAGAGCATCANATCNCGTTGCTGGCAGTGCCGTCGTTTACCGCTCATTAACAATTCAGCCTGCCTCAGATTATTCATGCTCCGTCCGAAGCGCTGTTCNCCAAAATAATTAGGCACACCTTGAGACTTTANTGTTTCCANTTTCCTAGTCAGGTCACCACTAACATCGCGCAACCTGATAACAAANNGATTTCCATACAANTCGCCCTTGCGNATTTTACGAGAGGTTCGNTCAACAGCAAGAATCTTAACCTGGTCATCCTCCAATCGATCCCATTGACTCACTTGTTTNCCCGGCAGNTAACAGCTAAAAGCTTGTTCGGTAATGGCAAAACGATCCTTCCGGCCAGCATAACCAACATCCTTAACCGTCACATTAGCCGTTTCTGCTATACATTTTGCCAGCCAGGCGGTATTCATATTAGTTTTTCTGAGTCTCAGATAAACGTGTTCTCCATGCGATGTGGCNGCAATGGACTGCTCTACAACCATGAAATCTGAAGGCTGACTCTTAANCCGTGCAANCACGCTGGGCAGATCATGGGCGTAACCAAACTGCAGCGAAAAACTCAAGATTCTGACNTAAGTAGAACGACCGCCTGAGCGGCGATGCCTTCNCCGCGTCCAGTAAAACCCAGCTGTTCGGTTGTTGTTGCCTTAACACTGACACAAGAAGCGTCAANACCCAGGTCGNTCGACAANACCAATCTCATTTGATCAATAAATGCAGCCAGCTTAGGNCGTTCAGCAATTACCGTCATATCCGCGTTCGACACGGTATAACCCAGAGCGCGAGCCCTGGCGGCAATGTCCACCAGTAATTTTCTGGAATCNATACCTGCAAGAGAAGCGTCGNTATCTGGATAGTGACTGCCTATATCTCCCAGAGCCAATGCGCCTAATATGGCGTCACACAGAGCATGAATCAATACATCGCCGTCAGAATGAGCNATAAGCGCCCGGTCAAACGGAATNTCCGTACCACCAAGCCGGATAACCGAGGCCGAACCCGGCACGTCGAGCGCGTGAACGTCATAACCCTGNCCCACCTTCATGGTGTTCTCCGGCTCTGAAGAATAGCCTGCGCCATAACCAGATCTTCAGANGTGGTGATTTTAATATTATCNGAATGGCCCTGGACCAATTTAGGTTGAAAACCCAGCATTTCGATGGCCGANGCCTCNTCAGTGGCATCAGGAAACTGGGTTAGTGCCTGCCTGAGCATACCAAACCGAAANATCTGTGGTGTTTGGGCAAGCCAAAGCTGTGACCGATCTAGCGTACCCACTATATGCTCATCCCTCGCTTGCTTAACCGTTTCTTTTATGGGTACGCCAAGGCAACCCCCTACCGAGTGTCCATCCACAGCCGNAATCAGCGCCTGAATATCTTCTCCNCGTAAACAAGGTCTCACNCCATCATGGACCAACACAAAGGAATCTTCGTTAGCGTTCACCGTCTGCAGCGCACTCAGCACTGATTGAGACCGTTGTTTACCGCCCATTACCGTTCGTAAAGGATAATCAAAGGTCAGCTCNGAAAAATACCTATCCGCGACATTCAGGGCAACGATTATTTCTCTGGGTTGATGGGCAGCCAGATTGTCNAGAGTCAATTGCAGAATTGCCTTCCCGCCGACAGANANATACTGTTTGGGCACCTCGGCCCCCATCCTGAGACCNANGCCTGCAGCAGGGATAATACAGGTAAACTGGTCAAGAAGAGACATACTGNCCTCGCCTGCACTCAATCGTTAACCAATAAAATGAACGTCTCATCCTCTTTGATAAGTCCAAATTCGGTCCTGGCGCGTTCTTCCACTGCATCTAAGCCCTCTCGAAGATCGATAATCTCAGCCTTAAGAACCCTATTNCGANNTTTTTTCNGTTCATTTTCTGCCAGCTTCTTATCCAGTTGATGCGTCAGGGCATCAACATGAGCAAAACTGCCTTCTCCGATCCAGAATCGAGCCTGCAAGTAAACAGTCAACACCACCAGAATCGCTATAATGAGTTTAGACGCCAAAGTCGTACTCCATCCAGTTCTCAGTTCTCAGTGCTTAAATTCGCCAAGGCCTTTATATACTGCCTGACAGCGGTCTTCAATCCGCAATAACCTGTTGTACTTTGCCACGCGATCAGAGCGACATAAAGACCCTGCCTTTATCTGGCCTGCAGCCGTCGCCACCGCCAGATCAGCAATACAAGTATCTTCAGTTTCACCGGATCGATGTGATATGACCGTACCATACCCGGCTTTACGTGCTACCTGCATTGCTTCTAGTGCCTCTGTCAAAGTACCTATCTGGTTCACTTTAATGAGGATCGCATTGGCAACTTTAGCATCTACCCCCTGCTGTAAAATAGTAGGATTGGTAACAAACAAATCATCACCGACTAACTGACAGCGCTCACCCAGCGATGCCGTCAGGTATTGCCAGCCCTGCCAGTCGCTTTCATCCAGACCATCTTCAATGGACAGTATGGGGAATTGATCTACCAGATTTGCCAGATAGTCGGCAAATTCGTTACTGGTAAACTGCCTGCCTTCACCTTTCAGGTGATACCTGCCGTTATCAAAAAACTCTGATGCAGCACAATCCAAAGCCAGAAAAACATCCTTGCCCGCTTCGTAAGGTGTCGACTGTATCGCTTCCATTATGATTTCAAGTGCATCTTGATTACTATGCAGATTGGGAGCAAATCCACCTTCATCACCAACGGCTGTACTTAAACCTCTATTCCTGAGAACCGTTTTCAATGCCTGAAAAATCTCAGCACCACAACGAAGCGCTTCGGAAAAACTCTGTAAGCCAACCGGTTGAATCATGAATTCCTGAATATCCACATTGTTATCAGCATGCTCGCCGCCATTTAATATATTCATCATCGGCACTGGCATACTGTATCGACCGCCAGTGCCATCCAGGTCGGCATAATGTTCATAAAGAGGCTGTTGCTTCACTCTGGCCGCTGCTGCAGCCACAGCAAGAGAGACCGCTAGTATCGCATTTGCCCCAAGCACCTCTTTATTCTCAGTACCATCGAGCTCTATCATCAGCTGGTCTACTTCATACTGGTTTCTAGCATCCTTTCTTAACAGCTTCTCTCGAATAACCGAATTCACATTTTCGACAGCTATCAGCACACCCTTGCCGCCATATCGCTGCGGATCTCCATCACGCAATTCAACAGCCTCCCTTGAACCCGTTGACGCACCTGACGGTACACAGGCCATGCCAACTTCACCAGACAATAATTCAACTTCGGCTTCGAGGGTCGGGTTTCCTCTTGAATCAAGGATTTCCCGTGCTCTTATATCTCCAATTTCCGACAACTTATATCTCCAAATACGCTATCCGTGACAGACAACTACCAGTCAAGCACTCTGGCAGATACTATTTCTTAACAATGGCATCCAATTCCAGTAAAGTTTCCAATAGTGAATGCAACTGACCTAAAGGCCATGAATTTGGGCCATCGCTCAATGCCTTTTCAGGGTCCGGATGGGTTTCCATGAATAGTCCATGAACACCCACTGCGGTCGCCGCCCGGGCTAATACCGGGACCATTTCTCTTTGCCCCCCTGATGAAGCGCCCTGCCCTCCGGGCAACTGCACACTGTGGGTGGCATCGAATACAACCGGACAACCGGTCTCCCTGAGAACAGGCAGGGAGCGCATATCTGACACAAGATTGTTGTAACCAAAACTCGCGCCGCGCTCGCAAACCATTATCTGCTCGTTCCCTGTGGCTTTTGCTTTACCAACCACATGCTGCATATCCCAAGGCGCCAGGAACTGACCTTTTTTTATATTAACCGGTAATCCCATAGCGGCTACTTTCTGAATGTAATTGGTCTGCCGGCACAGAAACGCAGGGGTCTGCAGCACAGAGACAACATCTGCAACTTCATCAAGCGGCGTATCTTCATGAACATCGGTCAATACTGGGACACCGATCTGGGTTCTGACCAACTCAAGTACTTTTAATCCCTGATCAATGCCTGGCCCCCGATAACTTTCCACCGAAGAGCGATTAGCTTTATCAAATGACGCCTTGAAAATAAAAAAGATGCCAAGATTCTGGCACATGTCACGAAGCTGCCCAGCGATATCCAACGTTAACTGCTCAGACTCTATGACACACGGTCCAGCAATTAAGAACACGGGTGAACGCTCGGTAACCTCAAACCCACAAAGATTCATAATATTATTACCTAAAAAAAATGCATGTTTACAACTAACATTCTCCTACCAGTGACTACCTTTAACTTATCTGCGGCTATCTTTAACAGGCCACGTTCATTGATCCCTATATTTCAATCAATCTATATTTCTCACTGTTATCGGATCAGTTAACGGTTTCTCTATTTAGTAACGAATGATAGGCCCAATTCGCCTCAATTCCGACACTTCAATTTACCTAGACTCCTGTTCAGCCAGAGCCGCTTGAACAAAGTCGGTAAACAGCGGGTGTCCTTCTCGGGGCGTCGAGGTGAATTCCGGATGAAATTGACAGGCTACAAACCAGGGATGATCAACAAGTTCGATGACTTCTACCAGGGATTGATCTTCCGATGTACCCGCCACTCGTAGCCCGGCCTGTTCCAGCTGAGCGATAAACCGAGGGTTAACCTCATATCGATGTCGATGTCTTTCCTTTATCAGTTCCGAGCCGTAAACCGCTCTTGAAATAGAACCTTGAGACAACAAACAAGTCTGTTCCCCCATTCGCATTGTGCCGCCTAAATCTGAGTCTGCATCTCTGGTTTCTACAACCCCCTGCTCATCTACCCATTCAGTAATCAAACCAATGACCGGGCTGACTGCCCCAGGCTCAATTTCTGTGGTATTAGCACCGGGTATTTCAGCTACATTTCGGGCGAATTCAATAATGGCCGCATGTAACCCATAACAGATCCCTAAATAAGGAATCTTATTTTCTCTTGCGTACCCTGCTGCCGCTATTTTACCTTCAAAACCTCGATCTCCGAATCCCCCTGGGACCAAAATAGCATCGGCTCCAGAGAGCATGGCTGTACCTTCTATTTCCACCTGCTCCGAATCAATAAAATCGACCTTTACTTTAGTTTCAGTATGAATCCCGGCATGAATCAGAGCTTCATTAAGTGATTTATATGCATCGAGAAGATCCATATATTTACCCACCATCTTGAGACAGATTTCATTCTTGGGATTCATCTGCAGTTCAAGCACCCGCTGCCAGTCTGAGAGATCAGCGCGTGGTACTTCAAAGCCCAGTTTCTCCACGACGATCTCATCCAGCCCTTGCTGAGCAAGCAGAGCTGGAATCTGGTAGATGCTGGATACATCCTGCAACGGGATAACTGCCTTGGGCTCAACATTGGTGAAAAGTGCAATTTTATCTCGAGCCGATTCGGGAATTTCATGGTCAGATCGAACAATTAATATATCGGGCTGAAGGCCTATTGATCTTAGTTCTTTAACAGAATGCTGGGTTGGTTTAGTTTTGGTTTCACCGGCAGTTGCAATATAAGGTACCAGCGTCAAATGCATCAACATGGCCCGAGAAGAACCCAATTCGAAGCGCAGTTGGCGCGCGGCTTCAAGGAATGGCTGAGATTCAATATCACCCACCGTTCCGCCAATTTCAATGATTGCAACATCGCAGTCTTTGGCCACTTCAAGGACTCTGGACTTTATTTCATCAGTTATATGCGGGATAACCTGAATGGTTGCTCCCAGGTAGTCACCACGCCGTTCCTTGGCTATCACATCTGCATAGACCCGGCCGGTGGTGAAATTATTATGGCGGGTCATGTGAGTCCGAATGAATCGTTCATAATGGCCGAGATCAAGGTCAGTCTCCGTACCATCAGCCGTTACAAAAACCTCACCATGCTGAAGCGGACTCATGGTTCCCGGATCAACATTAATATAGGGGTCCAGCTTCTGCATGGTAACCTTCAAACCACGGGCAGCAAGAACGGTTCCCAGAGACGCTGCTGTGATTCCTTTTCCTAATGAAGAGACAACACCGCCGGTAACAAAAATCAAACGAGACATAAGACTCCCATCTTTTTAAGGATGAAAAGGCTTCACCCGAGATGGGTTTAAAGGTTAACACTCATCGGCTTTGCGCTCAATGAAATTAACAACAAAGAGACCGACCCATGCCTAAAAAAAAACATTGAAACGCCAGCCCGGAGATGGCTTATCGGCTGCGTAGGGCGTTGCAATCTGCTGATCGAATGACCAATCAGGAATAGCAGGGATAGCAATCAGCTGATCTTTACTGACCAGGACAGGCAAACGACTACGAATCCAGGAGGGCACCGATGCTTCTCTTAAGATGTCATTAATTTTCCTGTGTTGGTCGCGTAAAATGACCTCTCCGGCTTGTTTCAATCGTACCTGCGGCGTACCCAGGTTCATCGGCAGGCCACCCGTGTCCACCTTGTCTCTGGTTATCCGTATGTCCTCTATATCCAGAGTCTGAGCACCTTTCGGCCATTCAAAGGGTTGCCAATCAACTATGGCCTCTGTCTTAAGCAGGTAAATCCGTCCCTTAAACCGGCGATACTGGTAACCTTTGAGATTAATCAGGGGAGACTTATCAGGTTCTGCGCCCTGCATGTCTGCCAAGCCCTGTTTAAGATGCTTTCCCGAAGGTAAGGCCACACCCTTGTCCGATAATTGGCTGCGCAGCAGATTCATCGCCCGGGCTTCACCCAACGTCTTTAATGCCTGTAAAGAAATTCCTGACCGATCATCCTGAAGACTCTGAAGATCCTGGCGAGCCATTTGACGGAGTAACTGACGAGCCTGCAGATCTCGGTGAAGGCCCGTTAACACTTTTGAGCTTATATCGGGAAACCGGGACGCCAATAGTGGCAGGACCCTGTTACGAAGGAAGTTCCTGTCGGCCAGATCAACCGCGTTACTGGGATCCTCAATCCAAGAAAGATTCTGCTCCAGGGCATAGCTTTTAATGGTAGCTCTTGCAGTCCCCAGTAAGGGTCGACAAACCGTTGAATCTCCCAACCTGCGGGATCGTGGAATACCCGTTAAGCCCGGAGCTTCACTGCCTCTCAGCAAATTCAGGAAGGTGGTTTCCAGCTGATCATCTAGATGATGACCAAGAACCAGCAGGTCATGTCGATTCAAGACATTCTCAAAGGCCTGATATCGACTTTCTCGGGCCCTCGTTTCACTGCTGCCCGAGGCCGAAACAGTCACAGCAATTGTGGCAAAGGGAATTTGAAACTGCTGGCAAATATCAGCACAGTGCAATGCCCAGGTTTCAGATTCCGCCTGTAGACCATGATCTATGTACAGAGCCAGCATCTCCGGTCGATCAGTTTGATTCACCAACAGATGGAGCAGCACCGTCGAATCCATACCACCGCTAAATCCAACAACCCAACGTTTAATATCCGCCGAAAACAACATGGCAGAGGCTTCTTGATCCAAATCCAGATTAGCCACTTTCGCTAACTGCTCAGTCCGGTATAGTCGATACTCACTTCATCTCTACCGAACTTATCCCTTAGCGATTCAAGGAGATCATCATTTGGATTCACTCGCCATTCATCACCCAGCACTATTTCTGCACAGGCATTGGCGCTGGTGTAATGGATCACGACAGGACAGCCATTGCCGTGCTGCTCTTTGTATGGCGTCAGCACCTTAGCAAGGTCACCACTCAGGCAAGCTTCCGGAACATTAGAATCAATCCGAACTTTCAGGCTTTTCGCATATTTCCAACGCGCTTCCACTAGATCACAGATTTCACTTGACCTCATCCGCAAGCCACCGGAGTATTCATCAACACTGACAATGCCACGCACAACCAACAATGAATCCTTGCGGATTTTATCTCTGTTTTGTTCAAGCAGGTCCGAAAAAACAGAAACATCGAGCCTGCCACTGCGGTCATCCAGGGTGGCAAACACTATGACACCCCGCTGGCTTTTCAGACTCCGCACGCCCACTACCCAGCCAGCAACCGTTTGTTCGGACTGACTGGCTCTCAGCTCACTGATCCTGCAGCCAGCTAGATGCTTTAACTCTGGCCGATAGACGTCAATCGGATGACCCGTCAGATAAAGACCCAGAGTTTCTTTTTCCTTGGCTAGCCTTACCTGCATAGACAAGCCTTTTACCACCGGTCGAGACGGGTGGCTAACATGACCCTCCACTGGATTGAAACTACCGAACAGGTCGTCAGTTCCCGATTCGGTATTCCTGGCATCCTGCTCAGCCATCTTTACAGCTTCTTCCTGGTTAGCATAAAGCAGGGCACGTTTATAGTCGATCGGGCTACGCTGCTGGGCGTCCTGCTCCGACACCAATTCATCCAGCGAACCCGATCCAACTAAAGCATCTAGTGCTCTTCTATTGATTCTTCTTGGATCGACTCTCTTGCAGAACTCGAACAAATTACTGAACGGGCCATCGTTGTGACGAGCCTGAATAATTATATTTATGGCGCCTTCACCCAGCCCCTTTATCGCACCCAGCCCGTAAACAATGCGATTATCAGGCTTCGGCGTGAACCGAAACTCACCCTTATTCACATCCGGCGGCGCCAGATGCAGCCCCATTTCTCGACATTCTTCTACGTTAGTTACAATCTTATCGGTGTTCTGCATATCTGCGGACATCACCGCTGCCATGAAATCTGCCGGATAATAATGCTTCAGCCAGGCAGTCTGGTAAGCAATCAATGCATAACAGACGGAGTGCGGTTTATTGAACCCATAGCCAGCGAATTTTTCCATCAAACCAAAAATATAATCAGCCTGCTTTTCGCTAACACTATTCTTCATCGCTCCCGCAATGAACACCTCTCTTTGCTGAGCCATCTCTTCCGGTTTCTTTTTGCCCATGGCTCTGCGCAGCAGATCTGCATCTGCTAAAGAATAACCCGCTAATATCTGCGCTATCTGCATCACCTGTTCCTGATAAAGCATCACACCATAGGTATCTACCAGAACGTCTTTAAGGCTCGGGTGCAGATAATCTACTTCATCAATTCCGTGTTTTCGGCGAATGAAGTCATCTGCAAGCTGTAACGGCCCGGGTCTGAATAAAGCAACCAGGGCGACTATATCCGCGAACCTGGAAGGCTTAACCCTTTTCATCAAATCCTTCATTCCCCTCGATTCAAGCTGAAATACTGCCGTCGTCCGGGCTTCACGTAAATTTTCATAAATAGCAGCATCTTCAAGATCCAGCTTATCAATATCAACCTGAGGCTCTCCCGCTACCACGGCTCTAGCGTTAATCGATTTCACCGCTTTATCAATAATAGTCAGCGTTCTAAGGCCAAGGAAATCAAATTTAACCAGGCCAACCTTCTCCACGTCATTCATATCGTACTGCGTCATATGCGCGGCACTGGCTTCATCTTTATAAACGGGTGTGAAATCCGTTAATAGCGTAGGCGCTATAACCACACCGCCGGCATGTCGACCTATATTTCGGGCCAACCCCTCCAGTTTATATGCCATTTCCATAATTTCTGCAGCTTCACTACTCTGTTCCACAAACTCAACCAGCAGCGGTTCTTCTTCCATCGCCTTAGCCAGAGTCATGCCAGGTTCAAACGGTATCAATTTAGATAATTTATCGGCAAGGCTATAAGGTTTTCCCTGAACCCTTGCAACATCTCGGACAACGGCTTTTGCTGCCATGGTACCAAAGGTAATAATCTGTGAAACTGACTCAAAACCATAACGCTCTGCTACATGCTGTATCACTCGGTCCCTGCCATCCATACAGAAATCGATATCAAAATCAGGTAACGATACACGTTCCGGATTCAGAAAACGCTCGAATAGCAGGTCGTATTCCAAGGGGTCGATATCCGTAATATTCAGAGCATAAGCAACCAATGAACCTGCTCCGGAACCCCGACCTGGTCCCACCGGTATATCGTTATCCTTAGCCCATTGAATAAACTCCATAACGATCAGAAAATAACCCGGATAACCCATGTTGTTGATGACACTAAGTTCAAATGAGAGTCGATCCATATAGGCCGCCCGCCATGCCTGCTCAGTTGGTTTTTTCCCCGCCGGGAAGGTACAAATTCGATTTTCTAGCCCTTCCATGGCTACATCTTCCAGAAACGTCTCCATCGTTTTTCCTGCTGGAACGGGATATTCAGGCAAGAACGACTTGCCCAGGATCAGAATAACGCTGCAACGCTGAGCGATTCGATAAGTATTCTCAATCGCCTCGGGTATATCGCTGAATAACTCAGCCATTTCTTCAGATGACTTTAAATACTGTTCTTCGCTGTAGCGTTTTTCACGCCTCGGGTCATCTGCTGTTCTACCCTGGTGGATGCAGACGCGCACTTCATGCGCATCAAACTGAACTTTATGCAGAAATCGCACGTTATTGGTGGCCACCACAGGACAATCGGTTTCTCTTGCCACATCCAATGCAGCTGTCACGTAATCAGCCTCACCTGGCGCACCGGTACGCTGTAACTCAATATAAAACCGTTCGGGAAACAACTGTTGCCAGTAGTTTGTCCGACTGACGGCTTCCTGTAGATTGCCCGTGGCAATGGCCTTTCCAATATCGCCGTCCAATGCGGCGGACAACGCTATCAGATCAGTGGACTCCTGCCTGATCCAATCTCGATTCAGGATTGGTTTTCCTGATTCCTGGCCATGGGTATAGGCTCTGGATAGTAACCTTGAAAGTCCCTGGTAACCCACTGAGGTCTGGGCGATCAGAACTAATGTTGACGGCGTGTCTTTATTATCCAGACCCTGAACTACGACATCACAGGCCACGATCGGCTTAATGCCCCCTTCTAGGGCTGCCTGGTACAACTTAACCAGTGCAAACAGATTGCTGATATCGGAAATCGCGACTGCAGGCATACCCTGCTGGCGAGTTTCAGTAACCAGCTCTTTAATCCTGACCATACCATCCGCGAGAGAATACTCGGAGTGAACTCTTAAGTGTACGAAAGGCAAAGTCATGGGTAATTCGCGGTCTTCACGAGGGCAACCGCTCCATCATATACGATGATGTCTCCGGCGAAAAACTGTTCTCCAAAATAGTTGATAATCATCAACCTTTCGACTCGCGCAAACAGGCAATCAGCCATTAGCAAGCCATTACTTAATGACTTCTGTTTATCAATGTTAACGCCGACTCCCTGGTCAGTGACGCTGACCAAACCGCCGTCGAGCACATCCCGGGCGAGAAGCCGTTAATGAGAGCCCTTAGCAAAAGCCCGCTTCCAGGCGAATTCCTGACTATAATTACACCCTGCCAGGACTTCCGGAAGACCCATGACGGCGCGGGGTACTACACCCGAATCATCCTTTCACCACCTGGTTAATCAGCAAAGCCAGTATGATCCAGACGCGAGGCAGGCGTTTATTCAAAAAAACAAGGCGTCTAAAAAAGGCCGGCGAATCGCGACTCAAGCGACACGTTGACGCATCACCGCGATCCGGAATTAAGCCCGGGTCCCTGCAAACGTTGCCTGACCAAAAGCACCCAGTTTGACGGTACCGGAGATATTATCGCCATCAACGGTGCCACTGCACTCCAACTTCATGGGCATCGGCTGGGTCATATCAATTACCCATGAAACATTATCGCCGTCAACGGTACCGCCGGAAAACTCCTGGCTCCCCTGCGGGCCATCCATAGAACCGGACAAGCTGTCGCCATCTGTTTTCAGAGTTAATACCGCATCCTGCGCTCCCATGGGAGAATTCAACTTTACAGCCCAACTTCCATCTGCACTCATAGTCCTATCCTTTCATTACATTTCTGTCCCAAAATAGCCTATTGGCCCATCCTGCACAAGCAGTGCAATACAACTTGTCAGATGAACGGGTCTGGCGTAGCCTCCATTGATACAGGGAGCCTCCCATGCCTATATCCGCAAAAGAACAATGGCTGTTATCCAAACCCGCTATCACTGGCCAGAATGGTCTGGTTGCCAGCCAGCACTATCTGGCATCCGATGCAGGCGCTAAAATTCTTCAAATGGGTGGCAATGCAGTGGATGCGGCGATTGCCACAGGCCTGATGTTGGGTACTGTGGAACCCTGGATGAGCGGAATTGGCGGTGGTGGATACATGACCGTGTACCAAGCCAAACAAAATCGTGTTCAGATCGTTGAATTCGGTATGCAGGCACCACTGACAAGCAGTCCGGCAGATTATCCTCTGGCTGACGAGGGTACCAATGCCTCGGACTCATTTAACTGGCCCGCTGTTACTAACGATACCAATATTCATGGCCCTCTGGCCGTGGCCATCCCAGGGTACCTAAAGGGCATAGGGCTGGCCAGCCAGGCGTTTGGTAGCCTTCCGTTCAGCAAGTTAATCGAACCTGCCTGCCAGCAGGCAGAACTGGGCTTACCTCTGGACTGGTACAGTTGCAGCAAAATAAACCAGTTAGCTAGAGGCCTTCGCCAGTACAAGACGACAACAGAGACCTATCTCAGCGATGGCCTACCCCCTGCTGCACATGCAGAAGGGCTGTTGAGTTATCTGCCTCTGGGTTCCCTGGCTACAACCTACCGGCAGATCCAGGCCGAAGGCCCTGAGTCTTTTTATACCGGAACACTTTCTCAGAAAATTGTCCAGGATCTGAACAATGCGGGTTCAAAAATCAGTCAGGAAGACCTCAACCAATACCAGGCAGTGATCACCGACCCCCTTTTTCTCAGATACAGAGAACATGATTTCTATGTGTCCGGAGAACTCACCGCCGGACCCAGTATCATACATGCGCTGACAAGGCTCAATTCTCTGATGCCTCAGCCACCAGACACCCCAGATGAAAATTCTTATCTTGCTTTTGCTGAATCACTCTATTCTTCCTATGAGAATCGCTTGCTTAATCTGGGAGCGGGTCAAGGCCATTCCGGCAACACATCTCATATCTGCTGCACCGATCAAGAAGGCAATATGGTATCTCTAACTCAAACTATCATGTCGGGATTCGGTTCTCGCATTATGCTGCCAGATTCAGGTGTGTTGCTGAACAATGGCATGATGTGGTTTGACCCAAGGCCAGGTGGGCCCAATTCAGTCGTTCCCGGACGAAAACCTCTATGTAATATGTGTCCTGTGGTCGGCAGAAAGTCAAACGGTGACTGGTTCGCTCTGGGAGCTTGTGGCGGGCGGAAGATCTTCCCGGCGGTGTTTCAACTCGCTTCCTTTATCATGGACTTCAATATGGATGCCGGCCAGGCTGCGCACCAGCCACGGATTGACGTCTCCGGCACTGAAATGCTTAGCATGATGTCGGATCTGCCTGAAAATGTTGCTGACCTGCTGAAAAGTCACTATCCGGAGCACCGAGTAAGAGCCAATGGCGTATCTCCTAATTTATTCGCGTTACCACAACTGATATTGCAATCAGAGGGCCAGGCCCAGGGCGCCTGCTTCATCCCTTCCCCGCATGCCAAGGTATCAGCGGCATAGCCAACTATTAGCCCCCACCTCGCTTCTGGCTGATCTGCAGCTTGATAACACCCTGAATCTGTTCCAGCTGAATAACCGGTGAAGTAACTTCAAAATCTTCTGGCGACGGATTAGCGACACCACTTTCTGAAATTCGAGCCACCAGCACCACTTCCGAGAAATCTTTCAGACTCATCCCGGGAAACATAGCCATTTCTTCAGTCAGTTGCACTAATGCCGGTAACTGCTCACTGGATAATTTACGTACCGCCAGGGGCATAGCAGGACCAGTCACGGCCCTGGCGAAAACGAAAACCGATGCTGGCCCTGAAAGCACAACTTCGGAAGACAATTCAACCAGCACAGACACCGATTTCATCTTTGCAGACTGTGCCGGTGAGTTGTTATCCGCGATCTCTCCTGAACCACCGGCATCACTTCCAGGGAGCTGTGCCAGTACCCGGCGAATCACAGCAGCACGCGAAGGTTCAGCAAATTCCACAGCATGCTGAAAATGCCTTTTCGCAGTCGCCAAATCGTTCCTCCGAAAAGCATCCATAGCTAGTATTTCGAGCATACTTACCGAATGAGGATTGATGGCCAGCACTCGATCTATGGCCTCTCTGACAGGCACGGTGACGACCTCTCCTTCAGCCAGAAAAAGCGCTTCAGCAAACCCTGCTGCAATATTTCCGTCCGCAGGGTACTTCAACCGCATAGAGTCAAATACAGAGACCGCCTCTGCAAACCGAGACAAACGCAGGTAAGACCGGGCAAGCATAAAACGAGCTCTATCGTTATCCGGCTTTCTCGCCAGAGTCTGTTCTAAAGCTTCAACCATAACGGTAACACTGGCTTCATCATTCGGGTCAACCGCACTGATGCGTTGTGCTGCCAACACATCTGATATGGCCCCTCTTGAAAGGCCTAAATCGGTATATATCAGCAATGCACAAAGGGGAACGAACATGGCTGCCATGAGCACGACCACCCGCCAGTCCATGGTTTTCTTAGACACGTCGACTGCCGATGCAGCGTTGACCTGAACTGCTGTATCAGGCGGGCCGTCTATATCACTGAGCAGGTTTTGCTGAAGCTCAACTATCTGCGCTTCCATCTCAATTGGATCAATCGCATTTTCAGCCAGTTGCTGTTCCAAAATGGTCGTTCTTTCACGGAACAATTCCAGATTAACGCGTGTTCGATCTACGCCTGCAGGACGTTTCACCCGAAACAGCGGAAACAGAACAAAGGCAACAGCAACCACCAGCAGTAGCAAAGCAGACAACCAGAAGGCGATCATGCTTTATCCTTTAACAATTGATCGAGTCGCTGTCGATCCGGATCACTCAGACTAACGCTGCGCTGTCCCTGCCTACGTCGAACCATGACAATACAGCCCGCCAGAGCCACACAAAAAACCATACCTGGCGCTAACCAGAGAACCCAGGTTGAAGAATTAAAACGAGGCTTATAAAGCACGAAATCACCATACCGATGATGCATGAATTGCAAGATCTCAGCGTCAGTCTGACCTTCGAGTATCATTCGGTGGACCTCACGTCGAAGATCCTGCGCAATCATGGCATCTGAACCTGCCAGATTGGTGTTCAGACACTGCGGACATCGCAACTGCTCTATCAGGTCATAATATCTGACCCGCAGATCCTTGCTAGGAAATACATAGGCATCAATAGCGGCATTGGCTGCAGGTCCACTCATCAGAACAAAAACCAGCAGGTAACGAAAGATCTGCACTCAACTGCCTCCCGCCTGGCGATTTAACTCAGCAATCATCGGTGCGAATATGTCAGCCCAGACATGTTCATCGACAACCCCAACATGGCGATAACGAATGACGCCTTTGGCGTCCACAAGAAAGGTTTCGGGCGCGCCATAGACACCTAGATCAATTGCCAGCTGGCCATCATGATCGGCAATATTAAGTTGGAACGGGTTTCCATAACGCTGCAACCAGGCCAGCGCTTTGGCTGTATCGTCGTTGTAATTGATGCCGAAAACTGAAATATCTTCCTCACGACTGATACGCATCAACTGGGGGTGCTCTTGAACACAACTCGGGCACCAGGTCGCCCAGACATTCAACAAACTCACTTTGCCGTAGAGATCTTTTTCACTCCATGTCTTTGAAGGATCGCCTAATCGCGGCAGACTAAATGCGGGTAAGGACCTGTTGAGCATCTGTGAAGGTAACAGATGGGGATCTCGTAACTTGAAACCCAAAGCCAGGACGGCCACTAACAGCATAAAACCAAGCAGCGGCACTAGGAATCGTTTATCAACTATCATGCCAGGCTTGCCTGCACGGATGTCTCTGCTCTGGACTGCAGCTGCCGGGCCATTTTCAGCCTTCGATAGCGTTTATCCAAAATTGTCGTAAAACCGCCAATGGCTATCAGGATTCCACCCAGCCAGATCCAGCGCACCAATGGTTTCACATGGACTCGCACTGACCAGGCCTGGTTGCCGATGGGCTCCCCCAGGGCAACATATACATCCCGCCAGAAGCTGACGCTAATATCGGCTTCTGTCATGACACTCTGCGAAGCAGAGTACAATCTTTTCTCGGGGTACAGCATCTCAATTAGCCGGCCCTGTCTGCTAACCGCAATGATACCTCTATCCGCACTATAATTGGGGCCGTTAACTCTTTCCACGCCTTCAAACCTAAGGTCATACCCGGCTATCTGGGTCTTATCCCCAGGCGACATCAACAGGTCAAGTTCTTCACTCATAACTACCGTTGTAACAATCCCAAGCGCACTCACAGCTATGCCTATATGCCCTAGCCACATACCATAATAAGAAGGTGTCTGTTTCAGGAAACCGGCAAATCCTCGCCCGCCCTGACGGTAACGGGCATCCGCCAGCAAATTAACAATTAACCAGATGGAAATGAGGGAAACTACCTGAAACCACAAATTCCAGGTTGAAGTCAGCAAGCAAAAAATCAGGCAGACAAGCCCACTTATCAGCAGCCTTATCGGCTGCCTCCCGAAGAGAACCTCAGTTGCAGTCCTGCGCCATCGCGAGAAACTACTCAAAGCCATCAGCGCAATCAGCGGTAACATCAAGGGCACGAAAACCATATTGAAATAAGGCGGCCCTACTGAAATTTTCTGACCTGAGCTGAACCATTCATAAATCAACGGATAGATAGTGCCCAGTAAAACAGTGATTGCAGACACTGTCAGAATCAGATTATTAGCTAGAATAAAACTTTCCCGACTCAACCAGCCAAATCCAACATTGACGCTCATCTGCCCTGCCCTGATGCCATACAGCAATAACGAACCACCGATGACAATAATCAGATACCAGAGAATGAAAACACCCCGTTCGGGATCGACCGCAAAAGCATGGACAGAAGTCAGCACGCCGGAACGCACCAGAAAAGCACCCAGTAGACTGAAAGAGAAGGCAAAAATAGCCAGCAATACTGTCCAGGACCTGAATACACCCCGTTTTTCAGTTGCCGCAAGCGAATGTACCAGCGCCGTGGCAATCAACCAGGGCATAAATGAAGCGTTTTCCACCGCATCCCAGAACCACCATCCTCCCCAGCCCAGTTCATAATAGGCCCACCAGCTGCCTAGGGTAATACCCAAGGTCAGAAACGCCCAAGCGACATTGGTCCATGGCCGAGACCACCTTGCCCAGGCAGCATCAAGCTGGCCAGATGACAGACTGGCAATAGCAAAAGCAAAAGGTACGGATAAACCCACATAGCCAATATAGAGAAGCGGTGGATGAACGATCAATCCAAAATCCTGCAGCAAGGGGTTCAGGTCAGCTCCTTCAGAAGGGAAAAAAGGCAGGGTCCTGTCAAATGGATTAGAAGTAAATATCAAAAACAAATAGAAACCAATGCTGACACTGCCCAGCACTGCCAATACCCTGGCACGCATGTCATCGGTTAACTGTTGACTGAACATGGCTACTGCCAGGGTCCAACTCGACATGACCAGGCACCAGAGCAGGAAAGAACCCTCGTGGGCACCCCAAACTGCAGAGATTTTATAATAAACCGGCAGCGCGCTATTGGAATTCCTTGCCACATAAGCAACTGAGAAATCATCACCGATAAATCCCTGAGCCAGACAAACAAAGCTGACCAGAGTGAAGACAAACATGCCCGCTGCCAGGGACCCTCCGGTGCGCATCAAAGCCGGCCTCCCCAGAGAAACCCCAAACCCTGGCAACACCGCAAGACAGCAACTCATGGCCAGGGCGAGAATGAGCGCAAAATGTCCTAATTCAATAATCACGGCGGGGTTTTTTCCTGCTGAGAGGCCATAATCTGGGCCACTTCCGGCGGCATATAATTTTCATCGTGCTTGGCAAGAATTTCATCAGCAATCAGGACACCACTCTCATCCAGGCTACCGCCTGCGATCACGCCCTGACCTTCGCGAAACAGGTCTGGCAAGATACCATCATACAGCACAGGGAACTGCGCAGACTGTAAGTCACCGACCAGGAAACTCACCTGCAGAGAGTCGACTGCTCGTTGAATGCTACCCACTACCACCATACCACCCGCTCGAATACGCTGATTAGTCGGTGCTTCACCAGCAACAACCTGTGCAGGAGAATAAAATAAATTAATGTTTTCGGTGAGAGCCTGCATAACCAGAGCAAGGGTTGCGCCTGCGCCCACAATCAAAACAACGATAAGCAATAACTGGTTTCTGCGATGGGTCTTCATCATGCCAAACTTCACGGTTTCACCTGCCTTTTGACTTTCAAATCGTATTCAAATTTCAATTTGTGCAGGGTCCGGCTGGATTTCACCAGCGCAAGCAAAGTCATCACAATCATAACTGCGAAGGTCACACCATAGGCACTCCAGACATATTCTGCATAGCCTCCCATGGCTAGAAATTCGGCGATCGACGTAAACCTCATCGCTGATTCACCAGTTGCCTTACCCAATCCTTGTTTGCCTCTGTTACCAGCACTTCAGTGCGGATACGCAGGATCCACAAAGCGAAGAACCAGCTGTAAAATCCTAGGATCATCACCACTAACGGCAGCCACATTTCTACAGGCATGGCTGGCCGCTCAGTCAGGGAGAAACTAGCTGGCTGATGCAAAGTAAACCACCAGTCCACCGAATATTTTATGATGGGCAGGTTAATAACTCCGATAACGGCAAGTATCGCTGCCATTCGTCCTGCAGCAGGCCCGTTCCCGGCTGCATTGCGAATCGCTAATACACCTAGAAAAAGAAACATCAGAATCAGCGTTGATGTCAGCCTGGCATCCCAGACCCACCAGGTTCCCCAGGTTGGTTTGCCCCAGATTGCACCGGTTAGTAAAGCAACAAAGGTTAATGCAGCACCGATGGGTGCAACTGTTCGCATGGCTACATCAGCAAGTTTAATCTTCCAGATGAGGAACAGCGCCCCCATGCTGGCCATCATCACATAACTGGACTGAGACAGAATAGCAGCAGGTACATGGATATACATAATCCGAAACGAATCACCTTGTTGATAATCTGCCGGGGCTAACATCAGACCTGCATACAATCCTAGCGACAGGATCAGCACAGAAGCCACCCACAGACCCGGCAGAATCAAACTACTGAAGCGATAAAAGTGCTTCGCTGAGCCAAGCTTATGTATCCAGTTCCACAGCCTAATGTTCATATCAATTACCTTTCACCAAAGCCTTGCCCGCGCGACTGTTGATTTTATCAGATTATTAAGCCGAGCAGGCCGATTAACGACTCACAGCTACTTTCAGACTGGCAGCTATTGCCAGGGGAAGGAACGTCAGCGAAAAACTCAATAGTGCTCCAAGCCATAAAAAATAAGCGTCTCCAGACGCGGGCGAAGCGATCGCCTGAGTGGCCAAGATCAGAACTGGAATCATCAGCGGCATGATGATCACAGGAAGCAGTGCGCTGCCCTGCCTTAAGCCCACTGTCAAGGCACCGCCCAGGGCTGCCAGCAGGCTGAGTATGGGGGTTCCCAATAGCAAGGAGAGCGCAATTTTGGGCATCCACTGACTGCTGAGATTCATCATGATACAAAGAAACGGGCTGAGGCAGACAATTGGCAAACCAGTAAACAGCCAGTGAGCACACACCTTCGCCAGGCTATTCAGCCAGACCGGCCCTGAACTCAGGACCAGTTGTTCAAGCGTCCCATCCTCAAAATCATCCCGGAACAAGCGGTCAACGGACAATAAGACTGCCATCAGTGCAGTAATCCAGATAAGCGCCGGGGCAAGCGTTGCCAGCAACCCCGGGGAAGGCCCAATACCCAATGGAAAAAGGGTCATAACGATCAATAGAAAACACAACGGTTGCAGCCATTCTCCGGGGCTTCTCGCGGCAATGCGCAACTCTCGGTTGAGCACGTTTATAAACACGGCTGCAATTCCAGAGTATCGATGGGTTGGGTAATTGGTACAGCCTGATGGCTGGTCATGACCAGCCCACCACCGCTGAGTAGATGTTGCTCACAAATACCACTCAACAATGCAGCGCCTGCTTCATCCAAGGCACTGTACGGTTCATCCAGCAACCAGATAGGCCGTTTACTCAAACTCAACCTACACAAGGTCACTCGTTTACGCTGACCCTCTGACAGTTCTCTGCACAGGCTAAACCGAGTATCCTCAAGACCAAAGTCAGCTAATGCCCGGTAAATCTCGTCTCTGGCAACTGCAATTCCCTGGAGACTCAGGATAAAACTGAGATTTTCAAGCGGTGTAAGCTGCCCTTGTACTGCATATTGATGGCCAGCATAAATCAAGCGATGATCCTGCTGCCATTCAATCTGACCATCATAGTCGATGAAGAGTCCTGCAAGGATTCGTAGCAATGTTGTCTTGCCAGAACCATTAGGCCCCTTCAGATGCAGTATCTGGCCCTGCTCAAGCCGGAAACTGAGACCCGAAAATAATGTGCGTTGGTTCCTTTCACAGGCAAGGTTGCGGACATGGCAGAGAATTAAAGGTGAGTCAATCATGGTCGCCTAGTATACCCGCTCCGGGCCATCATTGGACGGCAGCATTGCCAGAAAAAATGGAATTGCGCTTCTATCCAGTTTTTTACCACGTCAGATTCCGGCCGTATCGGCCCAGAGCTATTGCCATAAATCCAGAAGCGCCCTCAAAACTGAATTCTTTCACTGAGCCGGCTTCTGCGGCTGGGCAGAACCAACCTTTTTTTAACTCGTCATTTCTCTACACTAACGCGCAATGAACCGATACTGTCAATCTCCGCATGTAATTCATCACCAACCTGTACTGGGCCAACCCCAGCTGGCGTGCCAGTAAAGATTAAATCACCGCCGCGCAGAGGGAAGCATTCTGACAGCCTGGCGATAATTTCAGGCACCTTCCAGATCATCTGGTCAAGGTTTCCGGACTGTCGGATTTCCCCATTTACCCTCAGACTGATCCCTGCCTGATGGATAGGCTTCATCGAAGACCCGGGAGTTAATTCAGAACAGGGGGCGGCATGCAAAAAAGTTTTACCAGCGTCCCAGGGTCGCCGCAGTTTTTTTGCCTGCGCCTGGAGATCACGACGGGTTAAATCGATCCCCACGGCAAAACCATAAATTAAATTCTGAGCCTCTTTCACTTTAATATCTTCCCCACCACTGGCCAGCGCGATCACCAACTCCACTTCGTGATGAAGATCCTGAGTCATACTCGGGTATCTGAGAGAACCTCCACCACTTAACAACGCATAGCCTGGCTTCATGAAGAAGAACGGGGCTTCACGATCAGGATTATGGCCCATTTCAATCGCATGGTCGGCGTAATTGCGGCCCACACAATATATCTGTGCTACCGGGAAATGTCGGTCCCGGCCAGTCACAGGCAAACTGACGGCAGCGGCAGGATCTATGACAAATTCAGCCAAGAAATAATCTCCTATGGGCTCAACGCAGTCCTTGCAAAGTTAACCCGATAACGAATCATAATAATAATGGGTATCAAAAGAAACGGCGCACTTAGATAGACTAAAAAGTCCCAGCCCCAATTCAACAGCAAGAATCCGGAACTCAGGGCGGCTAAACCCTGCAAAGAAAAAACCACGAAATCATTACAGGCCTGAACCTTGAACTGTTCGCCCTGCCGATAGGTGCTGGTGAGCAGGGTGGTACCTCCTAGAAACATAAAATTCCAACCTACACCCAGTAAGACCATAGACCACCAGTAATGCATCAGTAAGCGATCAGCCCAGGCAATCAGAAGGCAGACCAGTAGAATTACAGCTCCGGCTGCTATAATTTTCAAGGCGCCGAACCTGTCAACGAGCATTCCGCTGAACAGGGAAGGAAGGAACATAGCCATGATATGGCTCTGAATAACCCAGGCGGTGTCTTCCAGGCTGAACAAGTCAAGATTATGCATGCTCAGAGGCGTCGCGGTCATAAGCAGGCTCATGATGCTCCAGGCGGCCACGGCAGCTCCCAGGGCAAGTTTAAAATTGACCTGCCCGGCAATTTCGAGGAGAGATCTACCGCTATTCCCTTTGGCTGCAGCTGACATCTTTCCGGGACGATAAAAACACAAAACGGCCATTGCAGCCAACATAAAAAAACTCAAGCCGATAAACGAACCGGCGTAAAGCGCCATACCACTCACATGCTTTAAACGGGTCGCCAGCTCAGGCCCTATATAGGCGGCGACCACACCTGCCAGCATAAGAACCGACAGATATCGACCCAATTTTTCTGCAGGAATCACTTCCGCCAGAGCAAATCGATACTGTTGAATAAATGCGTTGTGACTGCCAATGAGAAATGTAGCGCAACAGAACAAAGGGAAATCTTCCTTTGTTACAGCATAAGCTGCCAGCACCCCTCCTAAACTGGCATACCCCGCTGCAAAGATAAATCCAAGCTTTCGGCCGACCCTGCGCATGAGCAGCGATGCCGGTATGGTTGTAGCCGCTGTACCGACAATCATCAGCGCCAATGGCAATGTTGCCAGATCCGTTGAGGGTGCCAGCGTTGCACCAATAATACCGCCTAATAAAACTACCATTGGTGCACCCGTCTGCGCCAAACACTGTGCCATGGTTAATACAATTAAGGTAGGATGCATAATCACGCTCCCGGGCAACGGCCAATCCGTCGATTTCGGCACAGAGTATGCGCAGTTTGACTGTTTGTGTCCATGCACAAGACGTGGAACAATTTCAATTCAGTGAAAATAAGTAAGAAGGAACAGTGATCTATGTCTGAACAGCGAGTTGATGCCGTTATCGTAGGCGCTGGATTCGCCGGAATGTATGCTTTGCATCGCCTATTGAAAGAAAATTTTCGGCCCATTGTATTTGAGATTGGCGATAATGTAGGTGGCACCTGGTACTGGAATCGCTATCCCGGCGCGCGTTGTGATGTCCAGAGCATGGAGTACTCATATACTTTCGATGATGCGCTCCAACAGGATTGGAACTGGTCAGAAAAGTACGCACCCCAACCTGAAATTCTTCGCTACGCAAACCACGTTGCAGACCGATTCAAGCTGCGCCCGCATATCAACTTCAGTACCCGGGTCCTGTCTGCACACTATCAACAGGATGACCAGGAATGGCTGGTCAAGACCGACAAGAATAAGGTCTACCGAGCCAAATTCTGCATCATGGGGACCGGCTGCCTGTCTTCTACCAACCTGCCCAAATTCAAAGACATGGATCAATTCAGAGGAGAGTCATTTCATACTGGCAACTGGCCGCATGGCCCAGTTGATTTCAATTCAAAACGGATTGGTATTATTGGCACCGGCTCATCTGCAATACAGTCAATTCCGCTTATTGCAGAAAGTTGTGAGCACCTGACAGTATTTCAGCGCACCGCCAATTTTTCCATTCCTGCACATAATCGTCCTCTGGATAAGCAATACGCTGCTTCTATTAAAGAATCCTACCCAACATTCAGAGCCGAAAACAGGCAGATGTTCGCAGCCTTCGGTTCACACCAGTCCCGCTGGGACGATTCTATTTTTGACGTAGATGACCACACGCGACAGGTGCGTTTTGAAAAAAAATGGCAAGAAGGGGGGCTGGGTTTCACCAGCGCTTTCGGTGACACCGGCGCCAGCAAGCAAGCCAACGATATTGCCGCGGACTTTGTCCGCAACAAAATTAGAACAATAGTAAAGGACAGCGAAGTTGCAGAACTGCTCTGCCCTGATCAGGTACTGGGATGTAAACGAGTCTGTGTAGACAGCCATTATTTCGAGACTTATAACAGAGCCAACGTGCAACTGGTTAATGTAAAAGAACATCCCATCGAGGCAATCACGGCTGAGGGCCTCATCCACAAAGGCCAGCACTATCAATTCGACATGATTATCTATGCTACCGGCTTTGATGCCATGACTGGTAGCCTGCTGAAAATAGATATAACGGGCAAAGACGGTATTTCGCTGCAGGATAAATGGCTGGCTGGCCCGCGAACCTACCTTGGCCTATGCACTTATGGTTTTCCTAATTTTTTTACTGTTTCCGGACCGGGCAGTCCGTCTGTATTATCAAACATGATCATCACTATCGAACAGCATGTAAACTGGATAATCGATTGCATGACCCATCTGCGCGACAACAACCTAAGCACCATCGAAGCTCTTGAAGAAGCAGAAAACGATTGGGTGACACAAACCAACGAAATCGCCAATGGTACGCTGTTCCCCACTTGTAATTCCTGGTATCTGGGTGCCAATGTGCCAGGTAAGCCAAGGATTTTTATGCCTTTCGCGGGTGGCTTCCCTGCCTATGCGAAAATCTGTTCTGAGGTGGCTGAACAACATTACCGCGGCTTTGAACTGAGTGCATAAGGTATAACTATAAATCACCGGATACTGCGCCAAGAGTTCAGGCTGCAGAGGTTCTGCTGATGGTAAGCTGCAATACCAGAAAGAGGCTTAGGCATGAAAAGGCCATGACTGATCTGGCCGGGCCTTACCTGGCTGGGCCTTACCTGGCTGGGCCTTACCAACAGGTGAAGAAACGACAGCGGAGAATATGCAACCCATGACCGTACCACACTACCATGACGTACTCATTGTTCTGGGCCACAGCCATAACTTTGATGATCCCACGGTCCGCCAGCGGTGTGATCTGGCAGCCGGGATTTTACAGGCCGACGGTACCGCACAAATTCTTCTTTCCGGTGGATACCCAAAAGACCTTGATATCAAGCCTGTCAGAAGCCAGGCAGAAGCCATGCGTTACGCTCTGATTGAACGAGACGTTCCAGCTTCATGCCTGTTTATGGAAGAAAAATCAAGCCAGTTACTCGAGAACCTTTATTTCTGCAAAACCGAATTCCTGCTGCCCTGCTCGTGGTTTGATGTGGGCATTGTCACCTCAAGTAATGCCATAGCCACTACCCACTGGCTGGCCTCAAAAATGTTAGGCAGCCAGTATGCTATCGAGGTCTACCCACCTATTCACCCTGTTAGTGAACCAATTCCTATTGACCCTTCTGATCAAGTTACTCTGCTCGAAGCAAAGGCTACCTACCGTACTGTCCCGGACGGCGACCACCAGGGCCTGAAGGAATTTAACCATCATTTTACCGAAAACTAGGGCTTGATGACCGCGACCGCCTGAAATACAAGTCTGGTGAGTGGCTCTACCTCATAATACTATCGTTTGGGCTTGCAAGCGCTTGGCATTGGACCACTACTGGATAAACTTCAAGCTAGGCATTAAGTCAGGTCAGCACTTCAGTTTCAAAGCAAGCAGGCATCTATTTGGAGCAGGTATTCGAATAGACAAACCCTACCATGGCCAAAAACTTATGCTGGTTAGTAACTTTAATGAAAAAATAGTAATCAAAAGAAATTAATGAAAAAAAATGAATCAAAAGGCACGAACGAGAGGATATCCTCACATGAAAAAATTTATTGGCACATTCCTAGTCGTTCTGCTGGTATCACCTGTGCTGACCAGAGCTGAACAGGAATCTAATGAATCAACCGTTGCTATAGCCATTGAGAGCGGAATCACGTCTGATCAGCCTCAGGATAATAACTACGAAACCCTACTGGAAGTCCTCAGTAAAGCAGGCATCGAACTCAATGACGAACTGTTAAAAGCCCTGAACAACAAGAACGCCAGAATCAAAATCATCAAGACTTCTGGGGACGGTGAAAATCACAGTAACCCATCATCCAATAAGAAAATCTTTGTCACCCGGTCCAATGACGGGAAACACAGGGCAAGGGGATCAAACATACATCAGGACATGGATCACCTTAATATTGAAGTCATTGAAAGAGAAGGCGACACCCTTCACTTCATCAAAGGCATAAGCGGCCCAACCGGGCACGGGGGAGACATGCTAGAAGAAGTACTACTAGAGGAAATTCATGGTGAAGCAGGTATGACGCCGGGTGCCATGCATTGGTTTGAGAAAGCCAGAAACGGGCACCCCATGAAACAGAAAATAGTCGCAGAGGCCGCCGAATGTATTATTAAGAACCTGTCGAAAGTTAATAGCGCGGTGGCAGCTAAATTGCTCCGAGAAGCCTGTATATCACTAAATAAGGATTAACAACCAGGACCTGCTCCGTTAGCAATTTCGGCGGGCGGCAAGGGCCTGTCATCCAGATCTCAAGCCAACAGACACTGGACGCTCAGATGCCAGCACCGAGCGCAATTAGCAAGCGAATCTGACTACGTAGAACTGGTGATAATGGCCTTGCCCACCACTTTACGATCCACCAGTAGCTGGTAGGCCTCTATAATATCGGCCATGGGCAGCACGTGGGAAATAAACGGGTGAATTCTTCCAGAAGCGAGCCAACCCATTAATACCTGCATATGCCCGCGCGCTAACTGGGGTCGATGCCGCTGCAGGCCCCCAACGGTATAGCCAATGACAGAAGCATCCTTAACCAGCAGGTGGTTGGTTTTAGCAAGGGCGGGTCGCCCGCCAGTAAAACCTACTATCAGAATGCGTCCAAAGGGAGCAATACTTCGTACCGATTCGTCGAACACATCACCACCAACTGGATCATAAATAACATCTGCACCCAGGCCACTGGTCAACTGTTTCACCTGCTCTCGAAAACCATTGTTGTAATTGATTACCTGATCCGCACCCATTTGCTTAACCACAGCCAGTTTTTCATCCGAACTGGCAGTACCAATGACGCTGGCACCCATTAACTTACCAACATCAACTGCCGCCAGCCCCACGCCACCTGCCGCCCCATGAACAAGAAGCGTTTCTCCAGGTTGCAGGCCGGCTCGAGTCAAACCATCCAGTGCCGTCAAATAATTGTTCCTGAATGAACTGGCTACTTTAAGGTCGACGCCGTCCGGGACCCGGGTTGCGGCTTTTTCCGAGACGTTAACGATTTCAACACAACCCGCTGGCACAAGAACCTTATCCCCTGGCTCCACCTGGGTCACGCCGCTACCCGCTGCAACAACGGTCCCACCGCCTTCGCCACCAACCACAAAAGGATACCCCGCGTTATCCTGGTATTCCCCTGCAAACCGCACCAGATCGCTGAACTGAATGCCTCTGGCATCAATCGAAACCTGGATTTCACCGGGCCCTGGCGACGATGGCGGGGCTATATCCTGATACACCAAATCCAAATGTGTACCCGCTTTAACGCAATAGACAACCTTCATAATTTCAATCCATAGATAATTTCAGCCATCAGGCTAACCGGTCTAGCCAACTGTTTACAATAGCATCAACTTTCAATAATGACGCTAATGAGGGTTTAGTCCTCAAACGTTAATTTCAGCTAATTCCAGATAT
>NZUN01000087.1 GCA_002697205.1 Gammaproteobacteria bacterium | reverse complement strand
CTCAAGCCATCAGGGGTAAATCCCAGGGTAGAGCAAACAGATTAGGGTTAAATCAGAGAGCCATTGGGGTAATCGATTAATCAGATCCTGAGAGTTTTGTGTAGGTCAGCTAGGCCAGTAGCTCAATTGGCAGAGCAGCGGTCTCCAAAACCGCAGGTTGGGGGTTCGATTCCCTCCTGGCCTGCCAAGCTGGCTGCGCTTCCTGGTGAAGCGAGAGCTTTCTGGGTATGGTGAGATCAGGGTTGCAGATCAGGGTTGCAAAGGTGTTCTTCCTTTTAATCAGAAGGTNAGGGCAATGCTAAAAATTGATAATAAGCACTGTTGACCAGAATTGAAGTAGATACCAGGAATAAAATGNCAAGCACANCGATAGAAAAACCAAGTCGTTTAGATGGTCTTAAGTGGCTAGCTGTTTTAGTTGTGTTAGCAGGTGGCATCTATGGCAATACGCAGTTCGGTGAGGTCACTCTTCTGTANAGAGTGTTAGCTGGCCTGGTGGTTCTGGCCATTGCAATATTGATCAGCTTACAGACCCAGCTGGGTCGTTCGGTCTGGGATTTGGCCAAGGAAGCACGGATCGAGATAAGGAAAGTGGTATGGCCGTCTCGACAGGAAACCACCCAGACCACATTAATTGTCGTGGTTGTTGTGATCTTTGTGGCTTTGATTCTATGGGGTATGGATTCCACTTTGAGTTGGTCTATAAGCAGTATCATTGGTTAGCGATTGATAAAGGGNAGGTGCTTAAGTGAATAAAAGTTGGTATGTAGTGCACGCTTTTTCGGGTTACGAAAAGCAAGTCATGCGCGCCCTGCTTGAGCGAATTGAGCTCTCNGGACTTCAGGACCACTTTGGAGAAATNCTNGTGCCTTCAGAAGAAGTGGTTGAGATGAAAGCGGGTAAGAAGCGTCGCAGTGAAAGGAAATTTTTCCCTGGTTATGTGCTTGTGGAAATGATTCTGGATGATCAGACCTGGCACTTAGTTAAGGAAACGCCCAGAGTCATGGGGTTTATTGGCGGTAAGGCAGATAAGCCGGCGCCTATATCAGCAGCCGAGGCTTCGGCTATTCTGCAGCGCGTTCAAGTGGGCAGTGAACAGATCACNCCNAAGACAATGTACGAGCCTGGTGAGCTGGTCAGGGTCACTGATGGCCCATTTAACGATTTCAACGGTGTTGTTGAAGAAGTGAATTATGAAAAAAATCGACTGCACGTTGCAGTCACAATTTTTGGTCGGTCAACACCGGTCGAATTGGACTTTGGTCAAGTCGAAAAAGGCTGAGCAGAGACTTTAATTTAGTGTGGCAAGGGCCAATTGCTCACTATTTACGGGGACCTGATTCGTAGCTTGCTGTAAATCGGTAAGTGCGACGGGGTTTGAACCCAAGAGAGGATTACAAATGGCAAAGAAAATAGAAGCTTATATTAAGCTACAGGTTCCTGCTGGACAAGCAAACCCCAGCCCGCCTGTGGGCCCGGCTTTGGGTCAGCGTGGTGTGAACATTATGGAATTCTGCAAAGCGTTCAATGCAGAGACTCAGGCGATGGAGCCTGGCATGCCTATTCCGGTGGTAATAACGGTATACAGTGATAAGAGTTTCACCTTCATCAGGAAGACGCCCCCCGCATCGATTTTGTTAAAGAAAGCGGCCGGGATCACCAGTGGTAGTGCAGAACCCCATGTCAATAAAGTCGGTAAGGTTAATCGTGCACAATTAGAAGAAATTGCCACGCTGAAGATGCCTGACCTCACGGCNCGGGATATGGATGCTGCCGTGAAGACTATTGCGGGCAGCGCACGCAGTGCTGGTATTGAAGTGGAGGGTGTGTAGATGGCCAAGTTAAGTAAACGAGTGAAGGCTTATCGAGAGAAAGTGGATCAATCTAAATTTTATAGTATTGATGATGCGGTGGTACTGCTGAATGAACTGTCCTCGGTGAAATTCAAGGAATCAATCGATGTCAGTATCAACCTGGGCGTTGATCCAAAAAAATCNGACCAGGTGGTTCGTGGGGCAACCGTGTTGCCTAATGGAACAGGTAANACGGTCCGTGTTGCCGTGTTTGCCCAGGGAGAAAAGGCTGAAGAGTCANCCGCCGCTGGAGCCGATATCGTTGGCATGGATGATTTGGCGGAACAAATTAAAGCAGGCAATCTCGATTTTGATGTGGTTGTAGCGACGCCTGATTCTATGCGAGTGGTGGGTCAATTGGGACAGATACTCGGCCCCAGAGGGNTGATGCCTAACCCACGCCTGGGCACCGTTACGGCGGATGTTGCTGAAGCAGTNCACAATGCTAAAGCTGGCCAGGTACGTTATCGGACNGATAAAAATGGCATTGTTCATGGTGGAGTCGGGCAGGTTGGATTTGATGCCGCGGCAATTAAAGGAAATCTGGAAGCCTTGATCACTGATCTTAAGAAGTTNAAGCCAGCTTCCGCNAAAGGCGTTTATGTAAAGAAGGTCACCCTGTCTACTACCATGGGTGCCGGAATTTTGATAGATCAAGCTTCCCTGGAGGCTTGAATAAAAAGTACTTTGGAGTGGCTGGCCAATGGTCATCACTCGTCAAAGACCGCAGGTCCGATTTAATTCGGTTAATTTTTAGANAAGCCTGCGCAGACGGTGGAACTTGATTCAAAGCCATGGATCCTGTCGCCGTACGTCCCTGCNGAGTGCAAGTTGGCAGGAAAGGTAACGAGTCGAGGAGTACGCAGAAGTGCCGATTGGACTTAAAGAGAAACAGGCTATTGTTGCCNAAGTAAATGAAACCGCAAAAACTGCGCTTTCAGCCGTAATGGCGGATTATCGGGGAGTCTCAGTCGATGAGATGACGACACTCCGAAGTACCGCTCGTGCGTCTGGCGTACAAGTTCGTGTCATCCGGAATACGCTNGCNAAGCGAGCGTTCCAGGGGACCGAATTTGAGTGCATGAATGAAGCGTTATTGGGGCCTTGTGTGCTCGCTTTTTCCCTGGAGGATCCAGGTGCGGGCGCGCGCTTATTCAAGGACTTTGCCAAAGATAATGAGGCGTTTGAAGTAAAAGCNCTCAGTATCGGTGGNAAATTGCTCCCTGCAGCGCAGATTGATGCACTNGCCAAGTTGCCAACCAGGGATGAAGCCCTCNCATTGCTGTTAGCAGTGATGCTGGCTCCAATCGTTAAGGTCGTAAGATCCTTAAACGATATACCAGGTCGGGTAACCAGGGTTGTTGCTGCGGTGAGTGAACAGAAACAACAATCAGTTCAAGCTTAATTCAGAAAAACGGAGATAGGACAAATGTCGTTATCCAAAGATGATATTTTAGATGCAATTGCGGAAATGAGTGTGATGGATGTGGTAGCACTTGTTGATGCCATGGAAGAGAAGTTTGGTGTATCCGCTGCAGCNGCTGCTGTCGCTGCACCCGCTGCAGCTGCTGATGCCGCTGCGGTTGAAGAGCAGGANGAGTTTGAAGTCGTTCTGACTTCATTCGGTGAAAAGAAAGTGAATGCCATTAAGGTCGTTCGAAGCGTCACCGGATTAGGATTAAAAGAAGCAAAAGAGTTGGTAGATTCAGTTCCTTCTACAGTGAAGGAAGGCGCCTCTAAAGATGAAGCGGAAGATATCAAGAAGCAGCTCGAAGAAGCAGGCGCATCGGTCGAGCTGAAGTAAGTCAAGGTCAGTATGACTTGGACAGGATCGATACATTGAGCAGGTCAGTAATGATCTGCTCNTGTTCGCCTGTGTTTTTTTTACACTTAGATGTGATCACATAGCAAGCCTGGAGGCGTGAATGGCCTATTCGTATACAGAGAAAAAACGCATTAGGAAAGATTTTGGCAAATTGCCAACTGTCATGGACATACCCTATCTTCTGGGTATCCAAGTGAATTCCTATAAGCAATTTCTACAGGAAGGAACNGACCAGAAAGAAAGGCTGGAAACTGGCCTTCACGCTGCATTCAGGTCGGTATTCCCAATCGTAAGCTATTCTGGTAATGCCGCTTTGGAGTATGTTANTTATCGGCTTGGCAAGGCNGTTTTTGATGTAAAGGAGTGCCAGTCCAGAAGTGTGACCTATGCGGTACCTCTGAGGGTTAAGGTCCGNCTCATTATTTATGATAAGGATTCTTCTAATAAAGGGATCAAGGACATTAAGGAGCAGGAAGTCTATATGGGTGAGATCCCGTTGATGACTGAAAATGGCACCTTTGTCATNAACGGCATAGAACGCGTCGTGGTTTCCCAGTTACATCGATCNCCTGGCGTGTTCTTTGATCATGATAAAGGGAAAACACATTCTTCCGGGAAATTGCTTTATTCAGCAAGAGTGATTCCGATGCGCGGCTCATGGCTTGATTTCGAATTTGATCCAAAAGACAACGTTTTCGCCCGGATTGACAGGCGTCGTAAATTACCGGCTTCTATCTTATTGCGCGCATTGGGGTTAAATGCTGAGGAAATNCTGGAAATCTTTTTTGATACAGATTCGTTTCANCTTACCGATGAAGGACCTAAGNTGAAGCTGATTGCCAGCAGGCTGCGTGGTGAAACTGCACGATTCGATATCCTTGGTAAGAAAGGCAAGGTTATCGTTCCCGAAGGGACGCGCATAACTNCCCGGCATATCCGGGACATGGAAAAGGGCAACCTGAGCCATCTGAGTGTCCCTGTAGAATATGTCTGCGGCCATAAACTGGCAAAAGATATTATTGATTCGGAGACTGGAGAAATTAGAGTTGCCTGTAATGAGGTGATTACCGAAGAAGTATTAGAGNTACTGACAGAGNTGGAAATTACAGAATTTGANACAATCTATACCAATGACNTGGATTGTGGCCCTTTCATGTCGGATACCCTGACTGTTGATCCGACCAGTAATCGCCTCGAGGCACTGGTAGAAATCTATCGGATGATGCGTCCTGGTGAGCCACCGACAAAAGAAGCTGCTGAAAACNTGTTTAACAACATGTTCTTTTCTCCAGATCGATATGATCTGACAGCAGTAGGAAGGATGAAGTTCAACCGTCGACTCAGCAGAGAGGATGAAACCGGAGAAGGNACTCTAAATAACCATGACATCGTCGATGTTCTGAAATGTTTAATCAGCATCCGTAATGGCAAAGATGTTGTAGATGACATTGACCATCTGGGTAACCGACGGGTCAGGTCCGTGGGTGAGATGGCTGAAAATGCATTTAGACTGGGCCTGATCAGAGTTGAACGAGCGGTTAAGGAGCGTTTGAGTCTGGCAGAGTCCGAAGGCCTGATGCCTCAGGACCTGATCAACGCCAAACCAGTTGCNGCAGCTGTTAAGGAATTTTTTGGGTCAGCGCAGTTGTCCCAGTTCATGGATCAGAACAATCCCTTGTCGGAAGTAACCCACAAACGTCGTGTTTCGGCGCTCGGGCCGGGTGGTCTTACCCGCGAACGGGCGGGTTTTGAGGTCAGGGATGTTCACCCAACTCACTATGGCCGCGTCTGTCCTATTGAAACGCCTGAAGGGCCTAATATTGGGTTGATNAACTCACTGGCAACCTATGCTCGAACCAATACATTTGGATTTTTGGAAAGCCCGTATNGGCGAGTAGAAAATGCCAAGGTCACTGATGATATTGAATATCTGTCCGCGATCGTAGAATCTGATTTTGTTATTGCTCAGGCGAGCGCTGGCATAAATGACGAAGGTAGTCTGGAAGATGAATTGGTGGATGTGCGACATCAGGGTGAATTCACCAANATGCCCCGAGAAAACGTTAACTTTATGGATGTTTCGCCAAAGCAGGTGGTNTCCGTTGCCGCCGCGTTGATTCCTTTCCTGGAACACGATGATGCTAATCGGGCGCTAATGGGTTCCAACATGCAGCGTCAGGCTGTACCGACATTGATCGCTGAAAAGCCTTTGGTTGGTACTGGTTTAGAACGAGCTGTTGCTAGAGACTCGGGGGTTTGCGTTGTTGCCAGCCGTGGTGGNGTGGTCGAAACGGTTGATGCTGCAAGGATTGTAATCCGTGTTAATAATAATGAAACAGAAAGCGGTGAAGCAGGCGTCGATATATANGACTTGGTCAAATACACTCGCTCGAATCAAAACACCTGTATTAATCAGCGGCCGCTGGTAAAGCAGGGTGATATNGTGGCCCGAAANGATATTCTTGCTGATGGTCCCTCTGTGGATACNGGTGAANTGGCCCTTGGCCAGAATATGCGCATCGCTTTTATGACCTGGAATGGTTACAACTTCGAAGATTCCATTCTGATTTCTGAAAAAGTAGTAAAGGAAGATCGATTTACCACGATTCATATTCAGGAGCTGACTTGTATTGCGCGTGACACCAAGCTAGGTTCTGAGGAAATCACCAGCGATATTCCTAATGTAGGAGAAGGTGCTCTGGGCAAGCTTGATGAATCAGGCATTGTTTATATCGGTGCCGAAGTGAATCCTGGTGATATTTTAGTGGGTAAAGTAACCCCTAAAGGTGAAACCCAGCTGACACCAGAGGAAAAACTGCTGCGTGCAATTTTCGGTGAGAAGGCCTCTGATGTGAAAGATACCAGTTTGAGAGTACCCAGCAGTTACAATGGTACGGTCATAGACGTCAGAGTATTCACTCGGGATGGTATCGACAAGGATCTTCGTGCCAAAGATATAGAGAGACAGGAAGTTGAGCGCATTCGCAAGAACATTGAAGCTGAATTCCGCATTATTGAAACGGCTACTTATGAGCGTCTCGCAGAGGTATTAACGGGCAAGGCAGTTATTGCAGGGCCGATGCTTAAAAAAGGTGACAAGCTGACCAGGGCTTACCTCAGTGATATAGATTCAGATGACTGGTTTAAGCTTAGAATGGAGAAAGAAGCTTTAAACGATCAATTGGTATTAGCGGATAAGAGGTTAAAGGAACGTCGCATAGAGCTTGATGAGAAGTTCGAAGAGAGTAAGGTTAAATTGCAGAGTGGAGACGACCTTGCCCCTGGCGTTCTTAAAATTGTAAAAGTCTACCTCGCTATCAAGCGTCGTATTCAACCCGGAGACAAAATGGCAGGCAGGCATGGTAACAAGGGTGTTATCTCGGTTATCAAACCAGTGGAAGATATGCCTTTTGATGCCAATGGTGAACCCATCGATATCGTGTTAAATCCATTGGGCGTGCCCAAGCGAATGAATGTAGGACAGATTCTGGAAACCCATCTGGGTTGGGCGGCAGAGGGCCTGGGTCTGAAAATCGGTGCCATGCTTGATACGCAGAGAGAAGTCATCGAAATCAGGCAATTTCTTGAAAAAGTTTATAATCAGAGTGGTCGAATTGAAGATCTGGATTCCCTGAGCGATGCTGAGGTACTAAGCCTTGCCGGTAATTTGCGTGGTGGTGTGCCGATGGCAACAGGTGTCTTCGATGGTGCAGATGAAGCTGAGATTAAAGGTATGCTTGAACTTGCCGATCTTCCGTTGGATGGGCAGACAGTGCTGTTTGATGGCTGCACAGGCGTTCAGTTTGACCGCCCTGTTACTGTTGGCATTATGTANATGTTGAAGCTGAATCACCTGGTAGACGATAAGATGCATGCGCGTTCTACCGGCTCCTATAGCCTGGTAACGCAACAGCCTCTGGGCGGCAAGGCTCAATTCGGTGGCCAGAGATTTGGTGAGATGGAGGTGTGGGCGCTGGAGGCGTATGGGGCAGCTTATACCCTTCANGAAATGCTCACAGTGAAGTCTGATGATGTCCATGGCAGGACCAGAATGTATAAGAATATTGTTGATGGTGAGCATAGAATGGAACCAGGCATGCCCGAGTCATTCAATGTGCTGGTTAAAGAGATCAGATCACTTGGCATTGACATAGAGCTGGAAAGCGACTGAGCTTTTAGGATAACCGGATTCATAAAATAGATAGCACGAGCCTAACGGNTCAAATTGGAGAAATGCATTGAAAGACTTATTGAACATGCTGAAAGCCCAGGGTCAGGNAGAAGAATTTGATTCTTTAAGAATTGGCCTNGCTTCGCCTGAGATGNTTCGTTCCTGGTCCTTTGGTGANGTCAAGAAACCNGAGACTATTAATTATCGTACTTTCAAGCCAGAAAGAGACGGCCTGTTTTGTGCCAAGATATTCGGGCCGAATAAGGACTATGAGTGCCTGTGCGGTAAATATAAACGTCTCAAGCATCGCGGTGTTATCTGTGAGAAGTGTGGTGTTGAGGTCGCCCTGGCAAAAGTACGACGGGAAAGGATGGGNCATATTGAATTGGCATCGCCGGTGGCTCATATCTGGTTTCTGAAATCCTTGCCATCACGCATTGGTTTGCTGATGGATATGACGTTACGGGATATTGAAAGAATTCTGTATTTTGAGTCTTTTGTGGTTATTGATCCTGGCTTGACAACTTTGGAAAAAGGTGAATTGCTCTCGGANGAGGACTACTATGAAAAGCTGGAAGAATTCGGCGATGAATTCGAAGCCAAGATGGGTGCAGAAGCGATTCAGGATCTTATGCGTCAAATGGACCTGAAAGATGAAATAGCAACCATTCGCGAAGAGTTGCCTCAGACCAATTCGGATACCAAGATCAAGAAACTTACCAAGAGGCTTAAATTAATAGAAGCCTTTGTNAATTCTGGAAATGATCCCTCCTGGATGATTTTCAATGTGTTGCCGGTATTGCCACCGGATTTGCGGCCGTTAGTGCCCTTAGAGGGCGGTCGATTTGCGACATCAGACCTGAATGATCTATATCGACGGGTGATCAATCGAAATAATCGGCTCAAGCGTCTGCTGGATCTGGCGGCGCCAGACATCATNGTACGAAACGAAAAGCGCATGCTTCAGGAAGCAGTNGATGCGCTGCTTGATAANGGTCGCAGGGGTCGNGCAATTACCGGTACCAACAAGCGNCCACTGAAATCATTAGCAGATATGATNAAGGGGAAGCANGGACGTTTTCGACAGAATCTACTGGGTAAGCGAGTTGANTACTCTGGAAGGTCCGTCATTGTAGTGGGGCCTTCCCTGCGTCTGCATCAGTGTGGTCTTCCCAAGAAGATGGCATTGGAGTTATTTAAGCCCTTTATTTTTGGGAAACTGGAATCTANAGGTCTGGCAACAACGATTAAAGCTGCCAAGAAAATGGTGGAGAAAGAAACAGCTGAAGTCTGGGATATTCTAGCCGAAGTGATTCGCGAGCACCCAGTGCTGCTGAATAGGGCACCTACCCTGCATCGTTTAGGAATTCAGGCATTTGAACCTGTTTTGATCGAGGGTAAGGCGATTCAACTGCACCCTCTGGTCTGTACAGCCTATAACGCTGATTTTGATGGTGATCAGATGGCGGTTCATGTGCCTTTGACTCTGGAAGCGCAACTGGAAGCACGGGCGTTGATGATGTCGACCAACAATGTATTACTGCCGGCAGATGGGGAGCCCATNATTGTNCCATCCCAGGATGTTGTTCTCGGTGTTTACTGGATGACNAGAGAACGGGTGAATGAGCTTGGTGAAGGTATGATTTTCTCTGATGTTGAGGAAGTCAATCGNGCCTANACCGCCNCTAAAGTGGGCTTGCAGGCGAAGATTAAACTAAGAGTCACGGAGAAATCGAGGGACCAGGAAGGTGAGTGGCAGCAGGCATCCAAGATNTATGAAACGACGGTAGGTCGAGCCCTTATTTTTGAGATCGTTCCAGATGGAATTCCTTATTCAGAAATCAATAAGACCATGGTCAATAAGGATATGTCCAGATTGATCAACATTTGCTATCGAACTGTCGGTCTCAAAGAAACGGTTATTTTTGCAGATCAGTTGATGTATATGGGTTACGAGTATTCAACTCGTTCCGGTGCGTCNATTGGCGTTGATGATTTTGTGATTCCTGNTGAAAAAGCAGCCATTATTGAGCGTTCAGAAGAAGAGATTAAAGAAATTGAAAGCCAATTTGCCTCTGGCCTGGTAACTCAGGGTGAGAAGTACAACAAGGTGATCGATATCTGGACCAGTGCCAGTGACCAGGTAAGTAATGCNATGATGGAATCNCTGAGTACGGAAAAGGTTGTTAACCGAGAGGGTGAGGAGGAAGTACAAGGTTCGTTTAACAGTGTCTGGATGTATGCAGACTCTGGTGCTCGAGGCTCCCCNGCGCAGATAAGACAGTTATCCGGNATGCGGGGNCTGATGACNAAGCCAGATGGTTCTATTATCGAAACGCCGATCACCGCAAATTTTCGTGANGGGCTGTCGGTGATGCAGTACTTTATATCGACTCACGGTGCACGTAAGGGGTTGGCAGATACAGCACTTAAGACTGCGAACTCAGGTTATCTGACTCGACGCCTTGTCGATGTAGCTCAGGACCTGGTGGTGACTGAAGTTGATTGTGGTACCTATGATGGTATGACAATGAATGCGGTCATAGAGGGTGGTGATGTTGTTGCCGCTTTGGGTAGCAGAGTTTTGGGCAGGGTAATTGCACAAGATGTCTTCAATTCAGCTGGTGACGATGTGCTGATCCCACGGGGGACTATGATCGATGAGGCATGGATGGATCGTATTGAAGATTTTGGCATTGATGAGGTTATAGTACGTAGCGCAATTACCTGCGAGACCCGATACGGTATTTGTAGCAATTGCTACGGCCGGGACCTGGGTCGCGGTCATCTGGTCAATATTGGTGAGGCAGTCGGTGTTATTGCTGCGCAATCTATCGGCGAACCCGGTACCCAGCTGACCATGCGTACCTTCCATATTGGCGGGGCGGCCTCTCGAGCTACAGCAGTTGATAACGTTCAGGCGAAACATGCAGGCGTAGTACGCCTTCATAATCTGAAAACGATCGAAAAACCAAGCGGTGGGTTGGTTGCAATTTCCAGATCTGGAGAAGTCGCTATTGCTGATCAGGAATCCGGCAAGGAAAGAGAGCGTTATAAAATTCCCTACGGAGCACTTCTGAAAAATGCACCCGGTGACGTAATCGAAGCGGGTGATATTGTGGCTACCTGGGACCCCCACACTCACCCTATTGTCACAGAGGTGGCGGGTAACATTGTCTTTGAATCCATGGATGAAGGGATCACCATTCGCCGTCAGACTGACGAGTTGACTGGTTTGACCAGCATATCAATCATTGACCCAAAAGACAGGCCCAGTGCGGGCAAAGATATGCGGCCNGCNGTTCGGTTGGTTGATGATAAAGGAGAAGCTTTGCTGNTGTCTGGTACGGATGTTCCAGCCCATTATTTTCTTGAGGCTAATGCGATCCTGGGCNTGGAAAATGGTGATCAGGTTACTACTGGTGATGTGATTGCTCGAATTCCTCAGGAGGGCTCTAAAACGCGTGATATTACCGGTGGTTTACCACGGGTAGCGGACTTATTTGAAGCGCGAAAGCCGAAGGAAGCAGCGGTGTTGGCAGAGATCACAGGCACGGTGAGCTTTGGCAAGGAAACCAAGGGCAANCGGCGCCTGGTCATTACGCCTACGGATACGAGTCAGTTGCCGGAGGGTTCTGATCACTATGAAGTGCTCATTCCAAAATGGCGGCATATGACGGTNTTTGAAGGTGAGCATGTCGAGAAAGGCGAGGTGGTATCGGACGGCCCTGANAACCCCCATGACATTTTGCGGTTGAAGGGTGTNGAGGAATTGGCAAATTATATNTCCAAGGAGATTCAGGATGTNTACCGTCTGCAGGGCGTTAAGATTAATGATAAGCACATTGAGGTTATCGTTTGTCAGATGCTCCGTAAGGTTGAGATTACCAACCCGGGTGAATCCGAATTTGTTAAAGGTGAACAGGTCGAATTGAATCAGTTCCTAGAGGTAAATGATCGATTGAAAGAAGAGNAGACTGAACAGGTTCGGGGTAACCGAGTTTTACTGGGTATTACNAAAGCCTCTTTGGCCACCGANTCGTTTATTTCGGCTGCGTCGTTCCAGGAGACGACACGAGTACTCACCGAAGCTGCCGTGACCGGGAAACGCGATTATTTACGTGGTTTGAAAGAAAACGTCATTGTCGGCAGGTTGATTCCAGCCGGGACGGGTCTGAGTTATCACAGTGAGCGCAAACANCGTCGTGAAAAGGGACATGAAGAACCCACGGTGAGCGTAAGTGAAGTAGAACAGGCGCTGAGTGAAGCTTTGAATTCAGGCGAGGTATGAGTGCTCCCTATCTGATTCAGGTTTAGGAGCAAGCAATGGTTGACTCACCTACAGTGGGTCATTAGAATGCGCCACTCTTGCGAGGGAGTGCATCGCGGTCANCCGCGGAAACAAGGAGTTGTTGAACATGGCTAGAATAAGCCAACTAGTGAGAAAGCCAAGACGGCGAAAGANTACCAAAAGTGATGTGCCGGCACTGCAGGCTTGTCCTCAGAAGAGAGGCGTATGTACCCGTGTTTATACGACCACGCCAAAAAAACCAAACTCTGCTCTCCGTAAGGTGTGCCGTGTGAGGCTAACCAATCAGATGGAAGTGACATCTTATATCGGTGGTGAAGGCCATAACCTGCAGGAGCACTCAGTGGTTCTGATCAGAGGTGGGCGAGTCAAGGACCTGCCTGGTGTTCGCTACCACGTGGTTCGNGGGACCCTAGATGCAACGGGTGTCAGTGACCGTATGCAGGGTCGTTCNAAATACGGAACAAAACGTCCGAAAGCCTAAATCAGTTAATTCATGCTTTCGCCTTTTGAAGAGGCGTAAGAGTAAGGTCGAGCCAAAAGGTCTCGAATAACCTGAAGAGAGATAAATCATGCCAAGAAGACGCGTTCCGGAAAAAAGAGATATTATTCCTGATCCCAAGTATGGGAATCAGACGCTTGCTAAGTTCATGAATCATGTCATGGAAAGCGGCAAGAAATCAGTGGCTGAAAAAATTGTTTANGGTGCTCTGGATCGTATACAAAGTAAANCTGGTGGCGATCCGCTCGAAGTTTTTGATGCTGCCCTGGAAGCTGTGGCTCCCACAGTTGAAGTGAAATCACGGCGAGTAGGTGGGGCTACCTATCAGGTGCCTGTTGAAGTAAGGCCTTCCCGTCGTACCGCTCTNGCCATGCGATGGCTGGTTGATATGGCACGTAAGCGTGGTGAAAAATCCATGGCANNGCGTCTTGCCGGGGAACTGCAAGATGCGGCTGAAGGTCGCGGCGCTGCTGTACGCAAGCGCGAAGATACGCACCGAATGGCAGAGGCAAACCGTGCCTTTGCCCACTATCGCTACTAGATAGCTGTAATCGGTAAGGGGAGGCGGCGGTTGTGCCTAGAACAACTCCTATCGGACAATACCGAAATATAGGCATCGTTGCTCATGTCGATGCGGGCAAAACCACCACCACGGAGAGAGTACTCTTCTATAGCGGGCTGTCCCATAAGATAGGGGAAGTCCATGATGGTGCGGCGACCATGGACTGGATGGAGCAGGAACAGGAGCGTGGTATTACTATCACCTCGGCTGCGACCACCATTTTCTGGTCGGGTAGTGAAGACCAGTTTGATGAGTATCGCATCAATATAATCGATACCCCTGGCCATGTTGACTTCACCATTGAAGTTGAACGCAGTTTGCGTGTTCTCGATGGTGCCGTCGTTGTATTCTGCGGCTCATCNGGGGTAGAACCGCAGTCGGAGACGGTCTGGCGGCAGGCCAATCGATACNAAGTGCCACGNATTGTTTTTGTNAATAAAATGGACAGGGCTGGAGCCGATTTCCTCCGTGTCGTTAATCAGATNGAAGNCAGACTGGGTGCTATACCTGTGCCTATCCAGTTGGCTATCGGTGCCGAAGACGGCTTTGAAGGTGTCATTGATCTTGTCAAAATGAAAGCCATCTATTGGGATAACGAAGATCTGGGTNTGACTTTCATAGAAAAAGATATTCCTGCGGAGTTGGAGGCGTTAGCCCTGGAGTACCGGGAAAAAATGGTTGAGGCCGCAGCTGAAGCCAATGATGAATTGATGGCCAAGTATCTTGATNGCGAAGCACTGACTGCNGCAGATATAAAAACNGGCCTGCGTAGTCGGACCCTGGATAACCAGATTGTTCCAGCTATGTGTGGCTCGGCCTTTAAGAACAAGGGTGTGCAAACCTTGCTTGATGCGGTCNTTGATTACCTGCCGGCACCCGATGAGGTTAAGGCAATAAAAGGTTTTCTGGATGACGCTGCAGAAACACAGGCGGAGCGATNTGCTGACGACAAGGAGCCGTTCGCCGCGCTCGCTTTTAAAATTGCGACCGATCCTTTTGTGGGTGCGCTGACCTTCTTCAGGGTTTACTCAGGCATTCTGAACTCAGGGGATGCGGTTTACAATCCGATTAAAGGCAAGAAAGAACGCATAGGCCGCATGGTTCAGATGCATTCTAATGATAGAAAAGAGATCAAAGAAGTTCGGGCAGGTGATATCGCAGCAGCTATCGGCCTGAAGCTGGCCACCACNGGCGANACGCTTTGTGCTGAAAATCAAGTTATAACGCTGGAGCGTATGGAATTCCCGGACCCAGTTATTCATGTGGCGGTCGAACCAAGATCCCAGGCAGATCAGGAAAAAATGGGTGTAGCGCTGAGCAAGCTGGCCACTGAAGATCCTTCGTTCAGAGTACGAACCGAAGAAGAGACTGGGCAGACTATTATTGGCGGGATGGGTGAGTTGCATCTGGATATTATTGTTGACCGCATGCGTCGAGAGTTTAATGTTGATGCGAATATAGGTAAGCCCCAGGTGGCTTATAGAGAGACCATTCGTCAGACCGTTGAATCTGAAGCGAAATTTATACGTCAGACAGGTGGGCGCGGACAGTATGGTCATGTCTGGCTGAGACTAGAGCCCCTTGAAGGGGAGGGCTATGAGTTTGAAGATGCCATCGTTGGTGGTGCAGTGCCGAGAGAGTACATCAGCGCCGTCGACAAAGGTATTCGCGAACAGATGAATAATGGTGTTTTGGCGGGTTACTCCCTTGTGGGGATTAAAGCTGTTCTGTTTGATGGCTCTTATCATGATGTTGATTCAAGGGAAGTGGCCTTTAAGGTGGCAGGTTCAATAGCCCTTAAAGATGGTGCATTAAAAGCGCGACCGGTGCTGTTGGAACCGGTAATGAAAGTTGAGGTGGTTACGCCGGAAGAACATTTCGGTGACATTGTTGGTGACTTGAATCGGCGTCGCGGCATTGTATTGGGAATGGAAGATGTCGCTGCCGGCAAAGCGGTAAGAGCCCAGGTGCCTCTCTCTGAGATGTTTGGGTATGCCACTGATATGAGATCTGCGACTCAAGGCCGCGCTACTTTTGCAATGGAATTTGAGAAATACAAAGAAGTGCCTGATAACGTTGCGGAAGCTGTGATCAGCAAGTCAAGTTAACAATCAATAATAGGTTCTGAAGAACAAGGAGAGGGCGATCATGTCCAAAGAGAAGTTTGAGCGAACGAAACCGCACGTTAATGTGGGCACGATCGGTCACGTAGATCATGGTAAGA